>NZ_PIRZ01000005.1 GCF_003048575.1 Campylobacter concisus
TGAGCTGGAATTATATACGAGCAATACTTAAAGATAGTTGAAATATTTAGGGAATTTTAGAAAAAATTGTTAGGCGCTTAAAAATTTTAAAGTATGTATTTTTATTATAGGTTTAAGGGTTTAGTTTATATATGCGTATCCACTTCTTTTTTCTATATTTATAGAGGCCACATTATTATTTTTATCTGTTAAAACTATCTTGCAATCACCTTTTAATAGTCTTGAATAAGGTCTTTTTGCTCCTTTATTGTTAGTAACACTTACCACTCTCATAGGCCTACCTAATTCGTCAAAATCAATGGTTTGTGTTTTGCCTTTTCCGCAACTACCGACAAATTTAACCGATTTTATGCCATATTTTTTTTCAATATTTAAATCTATATTAATTTTATTGCAATAAGATTGAGGAATGCCTCTCCAGCCCGCACTTAAGAATTTGTTTGATTTTTGTGTATCGATGGCAACCTCTTCTTTGGAATTTAAGTTGCCACTAAATTTATTACCACTACCTCTTTTATCATAAAAAATACTATATTTCCAAGATTTAACTCCAGGCTCATCTACAGAGCACTCTTGCAAACTAGTGTCATTAATAGCTATCCCCCATCTCATTTTAAACCAAAATTTTTCATTTTCTGAATAAACAAATTTATCATCTTGCATGGCAAGGTGCTGGGCGTACCTTATATGCGTTAGCATCTGTGTAGCTGCCTCCCTAGCTCCGTTTATTTCTAGCCTTGGTATGATCATTGCTGCAAGTATGCCTACGGCAATGATTACGAAGATAAGCTCTATAACAGTAAAACCCTTGTTTTTATGCATTTACCTGCCTCTTACGTCAAAATTTGCAATTACTTTTCCCATTTTTTCTATGCAAAATTTTGATTTTTCATCTAGATCGGCGCTTACTAATAAATTTTTAGATTCATCTCTTACATCTATACCATAAAATTTAAGTCTTAATGCAAGCTTTTTATTATCTGTGTATAAATCCTTGATTTCCGCTTCTTTTAATTTAGCAGCAAGCTCTTTTACAACATCAAATTTATATACAAAATGCTTTGTTGGGTTGTCTAAAAATAGGTAAAAAATTTGATTAAATACGATCATCGACCAGTTTAGGGCTAGAAAAAGCATCACCAAGGTCGTGCAAATTTTATAGCCTTTTCTAAATTTTGGCAATCTTACACGATACGAATTAAAAAATACTCTTACCATAAGTGGCGTTGCGATCACGCAAAATGGCAAAAACTGCTCAAGCTCCAGTCTTTGGCGCACTGAGACTATCATACAAAAGCAAAATGAGCAAATCACAATAAACCATAAAAGATCTTTTTTCTCTTTTACCCAAATTCTATAAATTGTATAGACAAAAAAGATAAAAATAAACGGCGAAAAAACAGCGGCAAAGATACCAAAAGTATCGATAAAGTGCCCACTTGGCCTACCATTTGTATCAAAACCAAAAAAGTAAAGCGTAAGCAAAAATAAAATAGCACTTAGCCAAGCAAGTGGCGGCTTTCTTTTATAAAGTGAAAATATAAAAAATCCTACGTAAAATATCAAAAAATCACCATCTATAAAAAAAGAAAGACCAAAAAATGCTACAAATAAAATTTTATTTTTAACATGAAAAAAGTATATACATAGGAGCGCCAGCATAACGCAAAGCCCAGCATTATTGACGATAAGAGCTGAAGCTATCGTGCCAGGAAGTAAGATAAAAAGCAATACCGCAATAAGTCTGTCAAACTCCAATTTAATGTAAAATTTGCTTATCTTATACATTAAAACGACACTTATTACATGAAAAGCGATCATCACGGATCTTAAAGCAAGATCTGTTTGACCAAAAATTTGAACACTTAAGTTTAAAACATGGCTAAGAAAATTTTGTTTGTTAAAAAAAATTTCAGCTTCACTGTAACTTATACTAAGAGAATTTGCCGTATAAAGTAAAAATATACAATCAATCAAACATATTAAAAATACGCTAAAGGCGACGTGATGTCCAACAAATTCTCTAAATTTATCTAGCAAAAATTTTCCTTAAATATGTATATCCCAAAAAAACTCAATCCAGTCGTGAGCCTCTTTTACCTTAAATTCTGGCAAAAGCAGAGCCTTCTCTTTATAAAAGACGGTCGCTATTTTTATATCTAAATTTGGATAACGCTTAAGTAGCTCTCTTTTTATCTCGACCATGCTCTCGCCACTATCGATGATATCATCGACGAGCAAAATTTTAGTGTATTTGCTAAGATCTGGCACGTTAAAGATATTAATCGTATCAAGCTTATTTGTATCTTCATAATGGATAGAATTTAAGGTAAATAAATTTCTATTATTAAGTGCAACAGCTAGCGAGTGGCCAAGCGTTAGACCGCCTCTTGCCACAGCTAGTATCACCTCTGGGTCAAACTCGTCTTTTATCTGCTTTGCCATCTTTTTAGTATCAACAGCAAATTCATCATAGCTATAAAATATCATCTTTCTTCCTTATCAATGCACTAAAAATACGATAAAACTAATGAGCGCTAGCACGACTACGCCTAAATTTATATCGCTAAATTCTCTCTTTATGAGCTTAACTATGACGTATGACATAAAGCCAAATGCAAGGCCGTTTGTGATCGAATAAGTAAGCGGGATGAGCACAACTATGAAAAATGTCGCAACCGCAATGGCTGGATCTTTGAAATTTATACTAGCAAGCTCGGCAAACATAAGCACGCCAACCATTACAAGGATCGGATAGATGGCATTGCCAGGGATCGCTTTAAAAAGTGGCAACATAAATAATGTAAGTATAAATAAAAGTCCGCAAAATACAGCCGTTAGACCAGTTCTACCGCCCTCTTCTACACCGCTAGCACTCTCTACAAACGATGTGGTCGTACTTACGCCTACAAGTGAGCCAGCTGCCGTAGCAATAGCGTCAGCTTCAAGAGTTTTTTCAAGTTTTATGACGCCATCTTTTTTGTTTTCATCAAAAATTCCAGCCCTCGTTCCTACACCAGCTAGTGTGCCTATCGAGTCAAAAAGATCGGTCACAAAAAATGTGATAACAACTGGCAGCAAGGCTAGACTAAGCGCGCCTTTTATGTCAAGCTCTAAAAATATCGGAGAGATAGAGGCTGGAGTTGAGAAAATTTCTGTTGGATGAGGAGCGATATCAAGCACCCAAGCTATTACTGAAGTAGCAAGCACAGCTAGGATAAACGCGCCCTTTATCTTCCACGCCCAAAAGCAAATAACTAAAAATAGTCCCAAAACGCCAAGAAGTACGTTTGGATCTTTGAAATTTCCTATACCAACCAAAACTGCGTCGCTATTTACGATAAAGCCCATTTGCTGAAACGCGACAAAGCTGATAAACGTGCCTATACCAGCACTTATCGCTCTTCGTAGGTCAAGTGGGATCGATCTTATTATCCACATCCTAAAATTTGTAAACGAAAGCACGACAAATATCACGCCGCTTAGAAAAACAACGCCAAGAGCCGTTTGCCAAGGTACTTTCATACCGATACAAAGACCAAATGTAAAATAAGCGTTAAGCCCCATACCAACGCTCATCGCAACTGGTGTGTTCGCCCAAAGACCATTTAATATCGTAGAAAAGATCGTAATTAGCGCAGTTGCAGTGATGAGTGCCTCATAAGGCATGCCAGTTTTGCTCATAATGATCGCATTTACCGGCACGATATACATCATCGCCAAAAACGTCGTAAGTCCCGCTCCAAATTCCTGCTTCACACTCGTTTTGTTTTGTGCTAAGTCAAAAAATTTCACCCCAAGCTCCTTTAGTAAATTTTAAGTTCGTTATATAAACTATCACGCTCAATCGGCGTAAAACCAGATGTTTTAATAAGATCACAAAATGTCTTTAGTGTAACGCCGTTTGCGCTATTTGCACCAGCTGCACTTTGGATGCTCTCTTTTTCTATCGTGCCATCAAGATCATCAGCGCCAAATTCCTGAGCGATCATCGCTAAATTTAGCGTCGAAGTGGCCCAGTAAGCTTTGATATGTGGGACATTATCAAGCACAAGACGTGAGATCGCCAGAGTCTTTAAAATTTCAGCTGATCCTAGAAATTTCACATCTTTTAAGTAGTTGTTTTCTCTTTGATAGACAAGCGGGATAAACGCGTTAAATCCGCCAGTTTCATCTTGCAAGTCTCTAATCCTTAGCATATGATCGATCCTATTATCACGGCTTTCTATATGACCAAAAAGCATCGTTGCATTGCTTTGTCTGCCTTTATCATGCCACATTTTGTGAATTTTTAGCCAGTTTTCGCTACTTACTTTGCCTTTGCAAATTTTAGCCCTGACCTCTTCATCAAAAATTTCAGCCCCGCCGCCTGGCATGCTATCGACGCCGTATTCGAGCATCTTCTCTATCACCTCATCATAGCTTAAGCCGTAGTGTCTTGACAAAAAGTCGATCTCAGCTGCCGTCATCGCCTTTACATGAAGCTCTGGATGAGCTGCCTTTATCTTTTTAAAAATCTCTAAATACCACTGCCAGCCACTTTTCGCGTTATGAGCTGATACGATGTGTATCTCCTTTACGCCGTGACTCACGCTCTCATCAACGATCTTTAAAATCTCTTCGTGGCTCATTAAGTATGGATTTGGATTTTTTCTGTGAGCTGAAAATGCGCAAAATTTACAGATATCAGCGCAGATATTTGTTGGATTGATATGGCGATTTACATTGAAAAAGACCTTGTTGCCGTGCAGCTTTCTGCGTTTTTTATCGGCAAATTTAGCCAAGGTAAAAAGATCAAGCTCATAAAGCGAAAAAGCCTCTTGCTTGCTTAATCTCTCGCCACTTTCTAGTTTTTGTAATAGATTCATTATTTATATCGTCCTAAAGCTGAACTTAAGGCTTCATTATAAGCAAATAAAGCTTTGTTTTTGCAAAAATTATGTAACATTTGCCAAGATATTTTTAACAATGGAAACATTAAATGCTGGCTGATAAAAGTACCAAAAATAGCGATAATTGTTCAAAGATCAAAGAGAAATTTCTTGATTTTAAGGCAAATTTACCAAAACATTTTCAAAAAAATCAGGGTAGAAATTTTGCAAATTTTTTAGCCAAAGAATATGATGATTTTATAAAATCTTATTTAAATGAAACTATGCGAGATTTTTTTGATGATTTTATTCCGCAAAATGACAGCTTTGCTTTTAGTGTTTTAGCTACTGGAAAATACGCTCAAACACTACTTAGCGCAAATAGTGAGCTTGAAATTTTACTAGTTTATAAAAATTTAAAAGGCTACAACATAAAGAATTTCTTAAAAGAATTTAGCGAAATTTTAAGTAGCTCTGGAATAAATTTTTATATAAAAAGCGTTGAAATAGATGAAATTTTTACAAATTACAAAGACGATCTCAAATTTAAAAGCGAAATATCGCAAGTACGATATATCTGTGGTTCAAAAAGTCTATACCGCCTAGTAAAAAGCGAGATCGTAAAATTAAAAGAATTTGATAAAAAAGCCTTTTTAAACTACCATTTAAAGGTATTTTTGCCATTTTCTAGCATCAGCTACTTAGCCCAAGAGCCAAATTTAAAAAGTGGCTTTGGGGGAATCGATGAAATTTATCACCTAAACTGCATACTAAACTGCCTAGATAGCGACATTTCAGTTAGATCACAAGCCCTAAAAGTGATGAATGAAAAAGAGATCGCTAGCTTTAACCTAAATGTAGACTTTTTACTAAGCCTACTAACCACCTTAAATTTGACGCAAAATTCTGATACTTTTAGTGCTTCAAGCGTTGAGATCACGACAAATTTCATGCAAACAAAGTCTAAAAAGCTTCAAGATAACGAAAGCGTTATTAGCCAAAAGATGCTAAGCTCAATGAATAATGTCGCCATTTATTCAAGGTTTATCGTCGCTTCTCTTTGTAGGCCATTTTTTAAAAGTGAGCTAAATTTTGATCAGAGAAAATTTGCAAGGCTAAAAAATGGCTTTTACGAGATAAATGGCGTTATCTACGTGCCGCTTCATAAAAAGCCAGCTCTCATTGAAAATCTAATAGCTGAGCTTTTAGAGCTAAAAGATGTGGATTATAAATTTGATATAAGCGCGATCTTTTACATCAAGCGAGCCATTATCACAAAAAGTGGCTTGGAGCGCGCTATCAGCGAGTTTAAGAAGATATTTTTAAGAAAAAATTCCTATGCCATTTTAAAGTCATTGCTTGATGCGCAAATGATACAAATTTTAATAAAACCAATGGAACACATCAGTCAGCTAGCTCAGTACGACGGCTATCACGAATTTACGGTCGATGAGCATAGCATTTTAAGTGTAAAATTTCTCGAAAACATAAAAGATAAATTTATAAAAAATCTCTATACCGAACTTTGCTTGGAGGGCAAGACGATGCTAAAGATCGTGACTTTAATGCACGACGTTGGTAAGGGGCTTGGCAAAGATCACGCAAATATCGGCGCAAATATCTTTAGAGCCTACGCAAACAAGCTAAATTTAAGCCAAAAAGCCGTAAATATCGGCGTCATCTTGATAAAATATCACACGCTAATGAGCAACGTCTCAAACAGAGAAGATATTTATTCGCAACGCGTTATTTTTGCTTTTATCTCAAAGCTTGGCGACAAGCAGGTTTTAAAGCTACTTTACATCCTTAGCTACTGCGTGATAAATGCGACAAACGAGAGGCTCTATAATGCCTACACAGCAAAGCTTTTAAGGGAACTTTATGAAATTTCTCTTAGTGCATTTAGCGATGAAAATTTACTTGATGAAGCGACAAGGCGCGTAAAAAAAGAGCAGTCTATAAAACGAAATAGCGAGTTTTTGGCGCTTGAACTAAGCTTGCAAGAGAAAATTTTTAAAATCACATCAAATCTTGTCTTTATAAAATATAGTGCGAGTGAGATCATAAATTTAAGCAAGGTTGCAGATGGCTTAGATGCGACAGAAATTTTTATAAATAACTCTAAAAATTTAAGCATTCAGATTTATACAAAAAAGAGCCTAAATTTAAGCGCCCTGCTCTATGAATTTGCTAAATTCGACCTAGCATACATGGAAATTTTTGAGCTATTTGAGAAAAAATTTTATATCAGGCTTGATTTTAACCAAAATGTTAAAAAAGAGGAGCTTGAAATTACTAAAAACTTGGCTCTAATATCTCTAAATAGCGAGACTTTAAAAGAGCCTTTGAAACCAAACATTAACAAAGATGAGATAAACTTCGAGCTAAATCACTCAAAAGATTACGCCAAACTTAGCATCAACGCAAAAGATCAGCGCGGGCTAATGGCTTATGTGATGAGTGTTTTTGACAGGCTTCATTTTCAAGTCACGAGTGCTAGAATCCAAACGGTCAAAAATAGAACAAGAAATCTCTTTTTGATCGAGAAAAACGAGCGACTTGAGAGTAAAGGCGAAGAGATATTAAATTTATTAATAAGCGAGTAAAACATGTGTGGAATCGTAGGATACATCGGAGATAAAGAGAAAAAAGAGGTCATTTTAAGCGGCCTAAAAGAGCTTGAGTATCGCGGATACGACAGCGCTGGTATGGCTGTGATGAGTGATGGCAAGATTGACTTTTTCAAAGCTGTTGGCAAACTTGAAAATTTGGCTCTAAAGACAAAGGACTTTACATCAGAGGGCTTTGGCGTGGCGATAGGTCACACACGCTGGGCGACGCACGGCAAACCAACCGAGATAAATGCTCACCCACACCTTGGTGAGCACTCATTTGTCGTGCATAACGGCATCATCGAAAACTACAAAGAGCTTAAAGATGAACTTGAGGCAAAGGGCGTAAAATTTGTAAGCCAGACTGATACTGAAGTGATCGTGCATCTTTTTGAAGAAATTTTAAAAGAGAAAAAAGATCCATTTAAAGCTTATGAGGCAACTATCGCAAAACTAAGAGGTGCATACGCGACGCTACTTATCACCAAAACTGCGCCTAATAAGATATTTTTTGCAAAAGATGCCGCTCCTATGGCAATAGGAAA
Organism: Campylobacter concisus; assembly: GCF_003048575.1. NCBI lineage: Bacteria > Pseudomonadati > Campylobacterota > Epsilonproteobacteria > Campylobacterales > Campylobacteraceae > Campylobacter > Campylobacter concisus. The sequence goes on from NZ_PIRZ01000005.1 coordinate 8,029, forward strand.
GAGCGATAAAAAAGAGCTATATTTTGCTTCATCTGACGCACCTTTAATTGGCAATGCAACAGAAGTAGCATACTTAGATGATAACAACTATGGCTATGTAAGCTTGGACGAAATCGCGGTCTTCAAAGATGGTAAAAAAGCCAATATAACATTCAATGCACTTCCAAAAGATAAAAGCTATGCCCAAAAAGAGGGATATACATTTTTCATGGAGAAAGAAATTTACGAGCAAGGTGCGGTCGTATCTGAAACCATCATGGGCAGGGTTAAAAATCACAAAGTCACCCTTGAAAATTTAGACGATGAATACCTAAAAAGTATCGATGATGTCGTGCTTTGTGCGTGTGGGACTAGCTACCATGCTGCGCTTGTTGCAAGCTATCTTTTTGAAAGGCTTGCTAAAGTTAGAACAAAGGTCGAAGTGGCAAGCGAATTTAGATATAGAAAGCCTTATCTAAACAAAAACTCGCTCTTCATCGTCATCTCACAAAGTGGCGAGACAGCCGATACTCTTGAGGCACTTAGGATAGCAAAAGAGGCTGGGCTTAGAACGCTTGCGATTTGCAACGTCGATAACTCATCTATTGTTAGACTAGCTGATAATACACTTCTAACTCGTGCTGGCATCGAAAAAGGTGTGGCAAGTACAAAGGCCTTTGCAACGCAGATCATCGTACTTTGGATGCTTGTGCTTCAAATGGCAGCAGCAAAAGAGTCTATCAGCAAAAAAGAGCTTGATCACGAGATCAAAACGCTTCTTCACATCCCACAAATTTTAAATATCAATAACTCTCTTCAAGAGAAGCTTCACCGCCTAAGCAAGCATTATTTACACGGTCATGGCTTCTTTTTTATCGGTAGAGATATTTTCTATCCACTAGCATTAGAAGGTGCGTTAAAACTTAAAGAAATTTCATATCTTCATGCCGAGGGCTATCCATCAGGCGAAATGAAACACGGCCCTATCGCACTTGCAGATGAGAAGCTATTTACGATCGCTTTAATGCCTCAAAATTTGTTATACGAAAAGACAAAGAGCAATGTCGAAGAGCTTGCCGCAAGAGATGCGTACATCCTAGCGATAAGCCCACTTGAGTTTGAACTAAGCGATGACTACGTAAAAACAAGCGTTCAAGATCACTATATGAGCGAATTTTTCGAGATGATGCTAGTGCTTCAGCTACTTGCACTTGAAATTTCTGTTAGACTTGGCAACAACGTCGATATGCCAAGAAATCTTGCAAAAAGCGTAACTGTCGAATAACTCGTGTGGCTGGCATCTTGCTGGCTACTTAAATTTTTATAAAAGTAGTTTTGCATTATGCTACTAAACATAAATCTTATATTAATATTTTTATAATATTTGCTTATATATAATGTTAAAAAACCAACTTAAATATTAAGGATAAAAATGAAGTTAAGTTCATCTTTACTAAGCGTAGGCCTTGGAGTTTTACTTTTAAGCGGTTGTGCAACTGGCAATAGCAACGGTGTAACTGGCAGTGCTGCTGGAAGCAATAACAATAATGCTAACACAAAAATAGAAAAATGCAGTAGCACTCTTGGAACACTTGCGTTTTATGAAGACCAAAATTCTGATTGGTATTCATATTTAACACACAACTACAAGCTCACATCAACTATTCCGGTTTTGCGTCTTCTTGCGCAACAAACTGGTTGTTTTGTTATAGTTGAACGTGGCGCTATGATGGATAATATGATGCAAGAGCGTGCACTTGATAGATCAGGAGAACTACGTGGTGGTTCTGGCTTTGGTAAAGGTAAAATGGTAGCAGCTGATTATACTATTCGCCCTGAAATTTTCTTTAGCAACGAAGATACAGGCGGAGCAGGCGCTCTTGTTGAAGCACTTTTTGGTAGTGTAGCAGGTGCTATAGCTGGTGGTTTTTCAACAAAAGAGACGCAAACTACATTGGTTCTTATAGAGAATCGCTCAGGTGTTCAATTAGCAGCAGCCATTGGCTCAGCTTCTAGCACTGATTTCTTTGGTATGGGCGGTGGCGCTGGTGCTTCTCTTGGCGCGGGACTTGGCGTATATTCAAGAACACCTGAGGGAAAAACACTTGTAAATGCTTTTCTTGATTCAATGAATCAATTAGTTATTGCTCTAAAAGACTACAAAGCACAAAATGTAAAAGGCGGTCTTGGTAAAGGCGGAAGTTTAAAAGTAGGAGATTAATATGAAATTTATAGCCATTTTATTTTGTTCATTAACTTTTTTGTTTGCTATGAGCTATGAAAAAAAAGTTGAAGCTAGACTTTGCAATCTTATAAATCAAAGAGAAATGGCTAAATTTTATGGCGACATAAGAAGTATTGATAGCTTTGATAAAAAAATAGAAAGCTATAAATTTCGTAATGGAATGGAAAAATTCGATGAGGATAGCTGCCGTACAAATGGCTACTATCCTGTTAATCCAAACTATGCGCCATATCCTCCTGAGTACCGTCCATACTATCAAAATAGATATGATAGATTTCAGCGTGGTTACCGCGGAGACTACTATAACGATGACGACTATGATGATGGCTTCGATCGTGGTTATAGGCGTGGTTACAAGGATGCTAGAAGAGATTATAGGTTAGGTAGATAACTTATCTAGCCTTAACCTTGGCTTAATTCTAATAAAAACGATTTTTACAAATAACAAATCAAAAGCAATATATATATCAAATTTTGCTGCTATAAATAAGTTCCATACATTGAGCAAAAAATATAAAATACTACTCTTACTTTTAGAAAAATAATATAAAACTAGTTGACATGATAGTATCCTAATTGCACAAAATTTTCTTTCTATAAAGAAACAATAGATATCCTTACAAATAAGCTAGAGCAAGATCACGAAAATTTAAAACAAGTGAGATCTGCAAAAACGATCTTTTAAAGGCGCAAATCAGTGCTCTAGAAGATTAGAACATCTACTCATCGAGAAAGGCTCAATGGTATAAGTATTCACTCACTTATAAAAAAGATGTTAGACAAAAATTTTGACTGGTGGGCTGGCACTCATGCAACTAGACATAGCGACAACATAGTCTCGCTAATGCTTGAAGCAAATTTAAACAAAGCCCCTATGAACTTCGAGTGGCTACATGGCTGGTACAATGCCTTGTTTGAATATATCCAAAGCAAAACTTATAAGATAAAAAGAGCTAAATTTAGAGATGATGAGATGAGCGTCGTCTCAGGTCCTTCAAAAAATGTGCAAATTCACTACGAAGCCTTGCCAGTAGAGCGCATAGAGGATGAGATGAGAAAAATTTTAAATTTTATCAATAAAAGCCCTGAAAACGCCTATGTAAAAAGCGCCTTAGCGTACCTTTGGTTTGTGATCATCCATCCTTATGACGACGGCAACGGATGCATGGCAAGGGGTTTTGGCACACTACTTACTGCTTGGCTGGTGATGGTATCAAGCCATTTTCTATCTCTAGCATTATTTAAGCAAATAGAAAAAATTATTATGAAATTTTAGAGCAGATAACAAAGCTTGGAAATAATTTAAATTTTGATTTCACAGAGTGGATAATGTAGCACACCTACAAGCGGTAAATAGCGCTATAAACAAGCTATAAGCTTACTAAAAATATAAAATTTCGATCGTAATTTAAGAGTCAAAGCCATTAAAATTTATCTTTACCTAGTATCGTTGCCAGCTGTTCTTTGATTCTATCATCAAATTCACTAACACTTATGACACCCCTGCTTTCGCACATCTTAGCATCATTAACATCACAGTAGTCACTAAGTGCGTTTTTGTATCCGCCCCTTATGCAAGCCTCTCTGTCTTCTAAAAATCCAGCCCCACCAAGGATAAGCACGCCAAGGTCAAAACCTATCTTAAATTTCGCACTCGCTGAGCTTTTAACCCAGCTTAAAAATATCTCATCGTATCTTAATCCAAGTGCTCCAACGCCATCTGGCACGACTAAGATATCCACGCCATAAAGGCTCTCAGCATAAATTTCTGGATGAAGCCTGACGCCAAATTCATCGACAACCTCAGGCTTTAGTGCGTAAGTCTTGATATTAAAATCCTCAAATTTATGTAAAAAATCATAAATTTTGGCAAAGCTTAGTAGATTTAGCTTGTCAAACATCAAAATACCAACTTTCATGCTAGCTCCTTTTAATGAAGTGCCTCATTTAGCTTGATCGCCCTTTTGCTCGCACTTGCAGTGATCTGACCTGTTTGGCTATTTTGTCTAAAATGAAGTCCGTTTAGCCCGCCAAGCTCAAGCGCTTTGTAAATTTCAGCTTCAAATTTAAACTCTGGATTTAGTTTAGCTAGCTTTTCGCGCTCGCTAGCTGATATATAGACCTTTGTGCCCTCAAGCACCGCTATGCCAGCATCCACGATGCAGTTATCACCAAGAGGTACGCCTGTGACTGAATTTGCGCCAAGCAAGCAGTGTTTGCCGATACTTACAGGGTTGCCGTTTGTGCCACTTAGCACGCCAAGTATACTTGCCCCTCCGCCTACGTCACTGCCCTCGCCAACTACGACAGAGCTGCTGACTCTGCCTTCAACCATCACGCCACCAGTTGTACCTGCGTTAAAGTTGATATAGGCAGCACCTGGCATAACGACTGTGCCAGGATACACGGCAGCACCCATGCGAACCTTAGCTGAGTCTAAAATTCTCGTATTATCCGCTGGAATGATGTGGCTTAAAAATCTTGGGAATTTATCGACGCTAACGATCGCTGGATATTCGCCAAACATCTTTAGAGAAATTTCATTTTCTCTTAGCCATTCAAGCTCAATTGGCGTATTTTGGCTAGTCCATGCAACATTTGGCAACACACCAAAAGCTCCATCAAGTACGATCGTTCTAGGTGCGACTTTGCCAAGCGATATCAAGTAAAGCTTAAGATATACGGCCTCCACGCTAAGTGGTTTTGCATCATCAAACAAAAACACAAGCTTAAATTTATTCTCATTTAGTTCAAGATCGTCATCAAATGCCATTTTTACGGCATGTAAATTTTGTACATTTTTATGAGAGCTTATCTCTTTTTCAAAGACGCTAAAGAGCTTACTAGCCTTTTTTACCACTTTTGGCGTAAGATCAGCTATAAATTCAGAGCCGTTAAAATCAACCTTAACGTCACATTTTTGTAAAGCATAGATATAAGCAGCTGCGCTTAAAAAGCTCTCTTTGTAATTTACAACAGCAAAAGTCGCTTGCAAAATTTTATCTGTATTTTTTTGTCCGCGATCGATCCTAGCGATACCAAAAGCAAGCGGATCTTTGTAGCCATCTTTTTTTCTAAATTCTTCAAAAAATTCCTTAAATTCATTTGCATCTTTAAACTCTTTAGACATCTATTCTCCTTTAAATTTTTTCTTAGTCTAGCCAAAAATGGCTAAAAATTTTATGATTTTAAGTCCATTAAAATTTTTAAATATTTTTATATTTTTAATAATGATTAATCTTATCATACAGTAAATTGCAATAAGATTTTGCAAATTTAAAGAAGGAGTTTAAATGTCAAATTTAGTAACAAAACCTAGATTTGCTCTGGCTACATTGATCGGCCTTGTCGCTGGCATTGTCTCAGCTTTTGTCAAATGGGGAGCAGAATTTCCACTTCCTCCAAGAAGTCCGATGGATATGTTTAACGCTGCTTGCGGACCAGAGAGTACCATTAGGGCAGCCGATGCGATCGATTGCTCTAGAAATTTCTTAAATCCGCCTTATGTATTTTTAAGGGATTATTTGGGCGTAGCCGATCCAAATGCCGCCATTTACGAGTTTGCAGGGCATGCGTTTAACTACGTAATGATGACGCATATATTATTTTCGATCGTTTTCGCGGTTGCTTATTGTGTTTTGGCTGAGAAATTTCCAAAGATTACAATATGGCAAGGCTTACTAGTTGGCATTATCGTAAATATCGCTGTTCACGTGATCACATTGCCTATTTTAGGGCTTACTCCACCACTTTGGACACTCCCTTGGTACGAGCATGTATCTGAATTTGTCGGCCACATGATATGGTTTTGGTCGATAGAGATCATCCGCCACGACCTAAGAGCCAGGATCACAAAAGAAAAAGATCCAAGTGATTATTGCTGCTGCAACGCATAAATGCAAATTTTTACTGTTTTGGGCTAAAAACCTAAAACAGCAACCAAATTTATCTCACCGTTTAAAAGCAAAATTTATCCGCGATTAGCACTCCTGGCTAAGCTCTAAATTTTCTAAACGAAGTGGCTTTTCACCTTCAAAAATCACCCCAATACCAAAAGGTTCACAAATATCAAGCACACCATCGGCAAATCTCATCAGCCACTGCTTATCACGCGCATAAAAGGTGCACTGTGGGGACTCAAACGGCAGATCGCAAACTGGCACATCAAGCGCTCTAAGCTCGTCCTTGCTCAAAAGGCATTTTTGCTTAAGCTCATCTTGTAAAAATGTAAGTGCATCTTTTATGTGCCGGTCGATATCCTGAGCGATACGCTGCGCAAGCAAAATCGTCTCATCATCCACATCTGCCCCATTTGCCGAGATAAGACAAAAGAGCACTTGGCCAAAAATTTCGCTTTTTAGCTCTGTCTCCGCGTACCAAATAAAACCTTCATCCGTTGCTACTTTTTCAAGCTCGCCAAATTTCAAAGTCATTTTTTATTCTCATTTTTGTGGTTTTGCTACTCTTACGAAAAAGAGCGAAATTTAAGCAGATTTGTAGTGAGCTAAAATTTATCATCTAAAATAGAGATAGCTTGCAAATTTGCCCTTTTTGACATAAAGCGAAAGCTAAATTAAAAGCAAATTTGCAAATTTAACTCACTACTTAAAAGCAAAATTTATCATCAGTGCCATTTTGCTTGCGCATAGCTTTAAATTTAGCAAGATTGTCTTTGTCCAAAAAGTAATCTTTCTCTTTTTTATTGCGACTTTCTAGCTTTTCTATACCTTTTGCAAGGGCTGCTTTTCTATCTTCGTGAGGTGAGCTAAATTCTGGAGAAAACATCGCTTCATAGGCATTTTTCTTAGTCCATCCAAGCGCTTTATCAGCGATCTCTTGTTGCTTTTTGATATCGCAAAATGCATAAGGATTGACCACGTCGCCAACAAGCTTCATAAACGCCCCTATCGCGGCCACCACGTCAGTAAATTTCTCGCCCTCCATGTCTATAACGCCTCTTAGCAAGATCGCGCGATTTTTTGCCGCATAAAACCAAAATACCGCGTCATCGCGAAGCCCAAGATCGTATGCGCGAGCTGAAAGGACAAAAAGAGTTATCGGAGAGACCATTTGCGGTGCGTCTTGGACAGTCTTCTCTGCTTTTTTAAAGTCTTCTACTTTACCACTTAAGAGTAAGCTATCGATCTTATCATAAACCTTTACATACTCGACTTTGCCAGCATTTGCCGAGTAGTACGGCGTCACGTAAATATCAATACTCCTCACCTTACCGTCGTTTGCAGCTGCACTACCTATGCCAAAGCAAAGTGTCATCAAAAATTTTAAAAATTTCATTTAAATCCTTTGATGTGTGAAATCTACAATTATTTTAACTAAAAGATATTTAAATGTTGTCTATAAATTTGAGTAGCAAAGTCCGCAAATTTAAAGCGGACTTCGAAGATTAGTTTTTAAAACTATGAATTGGAGCTGGAATTTGTCCGCCACGAGCGATGAAGTCGGCACTAGAGGCTTTGTTTATCTTCATCACAGGTGCTCTTCCTAAAAGGCCGCCAAACTCAATCATATCGCCCTCATGGCCTAGAGGTATGATACGAACGGCTGTTGTTTTTTGATTTATAACGCCGATAGCCGCCTCATCAGCGATCATCGCAGCTATGCTTTCACTTGGCGTGTCAGCAGGTATAGCGATCATATCAAGTCCCACAGAGCATATCGCGGTCATTGCTTCAAGTTTTTCTAAATTTAGTGAGCCAGCACGCACCGCCGCTATCATACCCTCATCCTCAGAAACTGGGATAAACGCACCGCTTAAGCCACCCACTTGATTACACGCCATGACGCCACCTTTTTTAACCGCGTCATTTAGCAAAGCAAGTGCCGCAGTCGTTCCGTGCGCACCAACAGCCTCAAGCCCCATCTCCTCAAGCACGCGAGCTACCGAGTCGCCCACAGCAGGTGTTGGGGCAAGAGAGAGATCGACGATACCAAATTTAACCCCAAGGCGCTCGCTCGCCATCTGGCCAACTAGCTGGCCGATACGCGTGATCTTAAACGCCGTTTTTTTAACGGTCTCAGCCACCACGTCAAAGCTCTCGCCACGCACCTTTTCAAGGGCTCTTTTTACTACTCCTGGACCAGAAACACCCACATTTATCACCACATCGGCCTCGCCCACGCCATGAAATGCACCAGCCATAAAAGGATTGTCTTCGACTGCGTTTGCAAAAACGACAAGCTTAGCACAACCCATCCGAGATGCTGCCGCCGTCTCTTTTATGATGCGTCCCATATCACGCACCGCGCTCATATTTATGCCGGTTTTCGTTGAGCCGACATTGACACTTGCACATACTTTTGAAGTCTGAGAAAGTGCTTGTGGGATAGAATTTATCAAAATTTCATCGCCCTTTTGATAGCCCTTTTGAACTAAAGCTGAAAAACCACCTATAAAATCAATACCAACCTCAATAGCCGCCCTATCAAGCGTCTTTGCGATAATTACGTAGTCTTTTGCGTCCGTTGCGGCGCCGATTATCGAGATAGGCGTCACACTCACTCTTTTATTGACGATTGGTATGCCTAGCTCAGCAGAAATTTCGTTGCCCACTTTGACTAGGTCTTTGGCTTTAGTGGTGATTTTTGCGTAAATTTTGTCGCAAGCTTTGTTGATGTCAGGATCGATGCAGTCAAGCAAACTAATGCCCATCGTGATCGTTCTGATGTCAAAATTTTGCTCTTCGATCATCGAGATCGTTTCGGTTACGTTTTTGATGTCCATTGTTTTTCCTTAGATTGTATGCATCGCATCAAAGATAGCGGAGCTTTGGATATTTATCTTTACTTTTAGGCTCTCTCCAAGCTCGTTAAGCTCTGCTCTTAAGGCCGTAAAGTCTTTATTTTCATCACTTGAAACCACTGCCATCATCGTAAAAAACTCATCTAAAATAGTCTGTGAGATATCATCTATGTTTAGTCCTAGCTCGCTAAGCTTTACTGAGACGCCAGCAACGATGCCAACTCTATCTTTTCCGACTACGGTTACGATCGCTTTCATGTTTTCTCCTATTAAATTTTAAATGATTGCATTTTGGCTCCAAAATTTAAACCAAGCATTAAGCAAAGCTAAATTTTGGTAGCCAACTTTAAACGAACAAATTTTAAAATTTGCTCTAAATTTTATCTTTTGTAAATTTTACTTCGAGCAAGCACTCTTGCCGTCATTTACTGGCTGGATCGCTGAGTTATCGGCCCCACCATCACTATTTATATTTTCTATCACTTCCCAAAGTCTAGCAGCCGCACTCTCGTAGCGTTTTGCTGTGACTGAGTTTGGCTCGTAAAAGCTAACTGGCTTACCATTATCGCCGCCCACGCGAACAGCTGGTTCGATAGGGATTTCAGCCAAAATTTGCGTGTTGTAAGCTTTTGCTACCTCTTCAGTTGTGCCTTTGCCAAAGATGTCATACTCTTTGCCATTATCTGGGCAGATAAAACCGCTCATATTTTCAATCACACCTGCGATTGGGATGTGGAGCTTCTCAAACATATCAAGCGCACGTTTGCTATCGTCAAGCGCTACCACTTGTGGCGTTGTGACGCAGACACCTGCTGTTACTGGCACGCTTTGAGCTAGAGTTAGCTGCGCGTCGCCCGTTCCTGGAGGCATGTCGAGAAACAAGACATCAAGTTCGCTCCAAAGCACGTCTTTTAGCAGCTGCTCGATCGCTTTCATTATCATCGAACCACGCCAGATGAGGCTCATGCCCTCTTCCATCAAAACGCCCATACTCATCATCTCAACTCCGTGGCTAAGTATCGGCTTTAGCTTATTCCCAACGACTTGTGGCTGGGTATTTACTTCGCCAAGCATTCTTGGGATATTTGGTCCATAGATGTCAGCGTCTAAAATTCCAACCTTTTTGCCTAGTTTTGCCATTGAGATGGCTAAATTTAGAGTCGTGGTTGATTTACCAACGCCACCTTTGCCAGAGCTTACCATTACGAAATTTTTGACTTGAGGCGCGATATTTTTGCCACTTTGAGTGTTACTTTTTTCCTCAGGTATCTTTGGCTGGATCAAATTTAGCACATATTCATTTGAGCCCATGACACGTTTGATGTCCGTTTTTAGCTCGTTTGCCACTTCTGGGCTTGAGCTGACGATCTCGACTTCGATTAAAATTTTATCGCCAATTTCTACATTTTTTACAAAGCCAAAGCTAACTATATCTTTTTCAAAACCAGGATATATGACGCCTTTTAGTCTATTTAAGACCTCTTCTTTATTTAACATTTTTCTCCTTTTTCTAGATCTTTTGAAATTTTATATGCACAAAATTTTGGTCCGCACATCGAACAAAAATGAGCGCTCTTAAACGCATCTTCTGGCAAGCTCTCATCGTGAAGCTCTCTTGCTTTTTTTGGATCAAAGCTTAGCTCAAACTGCTTGTTCCAGTCAAATGCGTATCTCGCATCACTCATCGCATGGTCTTTTTCTATGGCACCTGCCTTGCCAAGTGCGACGTCTGCGGCATGAGCTGCTATCTTGTGAGCTACGATGCCCTCTCTTACGTCATTTTCATTTGGCAAGCCAAGGTGCTCTTTTTGCGTCACGTAGCAAAGCATGCTAGCGCCGTGATATGCTGCCATCGTGCCACCGATCGCTGACGTAATATGATCGTATCCTGCACCTATGTCTGAGACAAGCGGCCCAAGCACGTAAAATGGGGCGTCATGGCAGAGCTCTTGTTCGATTTTCATATTATACTCAATTTGATTTAATGGCACATGACCAGGGCCTTCTATCATCACTTGCACATCTTTTTCCCATGCACGAAGCGTTAGCTCTCCAAGCACTTTTAGCTCGCTAAGCTGTGCCTCATCTGTCGCATCAAAAAGACATCCTGGACGAAGGCCGTCGCCAAGCGAGAGTGAGACGTCATATCTTGCACAAATTTCTAAAATTTCATCAAAAATTTCATAGAAAGGATTTTGTCTCTTCAGCTTTGACATATAGCTTGCACTTAAACTGCCACCGCGGCTTACTATGCCCATTTTACGCTTTTTAACAAGTGGCAAAAACTCACGCAAAAATCCAGCGTGTATCGTAAAGTAACTAACTCCTTGCTTTGCTTGCTTTTCAAGTATCTCTAAAATGAGCTCATTTGTGATATTGGTAACCTCTTTTGCCTCTTTTAAAATTTCATACATAGGCACTGTGCCTATCGGGACGCTTGAATGCTCGATGATCGCACTCCTAATAGCGTCTAAATCGCCGTCCGTACTTAGATCCATAACCGTATCAGCGCCAAATTCTAGGCAGATTTCAAGCTTTCTAAGCTCAGCACAAATGTCGCTGCTTAAGCTTGAATTGCCGATATTTGCATTAACCTTTGTCTTTAGCTTTCTGCCTATACCCATTGGTTTTAAATTTATGTGATTTACGTTTGCTGGGATGATGATTCTACCATTTGCCACCTCATCCATCAGTAAATTTTCACTAATGCCCTCACGCTTTGCCACATAGCTCATCTCCTGTGTTATCTCACCACGCCTAGCATAATGCATCTGCGTCTTTTCTCTCATATAATGCCTTTTACAAATTTTATAAAAGCACCATTTTAGTCCTTTTTTGATTTAAACTAACTAAATGGTGACTAAAAATTTCTTTTTTTAAAAAGAAATTTTCAAGTTTTGAGATGTATAATTCTGTAACAATTTTTAAAAGGAGCTACCTTGCTTGATATATCACTTATAATGCTTGGAGCTGGAAATTCTAGCCGTTTTGAGCTACCAGTAAAGAAGCAATGGCTTCGAATAGGAAGCGATCCACTTTGGCTATTTGCCACTAAAAATTTGAGTAACTTTTACACATTTAAAGAGATCATTGTCGTTAGCAAAGAGTGCAAATATATGTCAAAATTTGCTCCAAATTATAAATTTGTTGATGGCGGTGAAACCAGACAAGATAGCTTAAAAAACGCGCTTGAATTAGTAAATAGCGAATTTGTCCTAGTTAGCGACATCGCTCGCCCTTGTATCTCAAGCGAGCTTTTTCACAAAATCATCGAAGCTGCGTCTCAGGCTGATTGTGTAGCTCCAGCGCTAAAGATCGCAGACACCGCTTATCTTGGCGAAAATGTGGTTGATAGAGATAAGGTAAAACTTATCCAAACACCACAACTCTCTCGCACAGCACTTCTTAAAAAAGCTCTTAGCGGCGGTGAAATTTACACAGATGATAGCTCAGCTATGAGAGCCATTGGCGCAAGCGTTTGGCAAATTTTAGGCGATGAGATGGCAAGAAAGATCACTTACAAAGAGGATCTTGCCAAAATTTCTGCTTTAAAAGAGCCAGAAAATGAAGTCTTTGTTGGAAACGGCTTTGATGTGCATGAGTTTGAAAAAGGTCGTCCTTTGATTCTTTGTGGCGAGAAGATCGACTATGAGTTTGGACTAAAGGCTCACAGCGACGGCGACGTAGCACTTCATGCACTAACGGATGCTATCTTGGGAGCTGCTGGGCTTGGCGACATAGGCGAGCTTTTTCCTGATACGGATGCCAAATTTAAAGATATTAGCTCCATTTACTTGCTTGAGGAAGCTTATAAAAGGGTGCAAAGTGTGGGCTTTGTGCTAACAAACGCTGATATCACGATAATGGCACAAAAACCAAAAATTTCAAAACTAAAGTCAAAAATGGAGGCAAACATAGCAAAAGCTCTAAATTTAAGCCAAAGCCGCATAAATGTAAAGGCAACGACTACTGAAGGGCTTGGTTTTGTAGGCAGATGCGAAGGGATCGCTGTAATGGCAAGTGCAAGCCTTAAATTTTACAACTGGAAGCAAATATGAAAATTTTAATAGTAGAAAATGAAATTTACCTAGCTGGCTCGATGGCTAGTAAACTAGCTGACTTTGGCTACGATTGCGAGATCGCTAAAAGCGTAAAAGAAGCATTGAAGTTTGAAAATTTTGATGTAGTGTTACTTTCTACCACACTTCCAGGACAGGATTTTTACCCTGTTATTGAAAAATTTAAAAGCTCTATCATCATTTTATTAATCGCTTATATCAACAGTGACACTGTGCTAAAACCGATTCAGGCAGGTGCGGTTGATTACATCCAAAAGCCATTTATGATAGAAGAGCTAGTTAGAAAGATAAAGCATTTTGAGGAATTTAGAAATTTCAAAAACGAGATCAAAAACTATGAAAGCTACGTAAATTACGCTTTAAAAGAGTACGAAATTTCTAGCTTTGAAGCAAAAAAGATAAAATTTCCACTGCTTTTAAAATCAAGTAAAAGCGGATACAGCGATAAATTTATATTTAGCTACGTAAAAGCTTGCAAATTGCCATTTTTATTTTTAGGCAAAGCCTGTTTCTCTGAGCTTGAAAAGGCACTAGCCAAAAATGGTGATGAGCTAATCTATATGACAAATTTAGAGGAGCTAAAACAAGAAGAAAAAGAGAAAATTTTAGAAATTTGCAAAAAGAAAAAGGTTGCAATCTCAACTAGCGATTTTGCACAAAAAGCACCATTTGACGAGCTGGAGCTTTCAGGACGCGATAAAAATTTTAATATCGACGAGATTGTTACAATCGATGAATATATAAAGTACATAATCGTTAATTATCAAGATAAATTCCCTGATACAGAACTTAGCAAGAAGCTTGGAATTTCTAGAAAATCACTTTGGGAAAAGAGAAAGAAATATGACGTCAGCAAGAAAAAATAGTGAAATTTCTATAAATACCGAAGTTTTTGGTGCTTTGGAGCTAATAAAAAATAAGATTCTCTCAGATTACGACTCGCTTATGGATGATGAACAGATAAAAGAGGTGAGTAAGAAAGGCTATTTTAATGGCGAGCCGATGCCGTATTCTTTTGGATTCGCTCCATTTGGCGAGCTAAATCAAAATATTACTAGCAAGCTTGCTCCTGGACAAAAGGTAAATCTAAGTCTTGATGGTAAGATCGTTGGGCACATCAATGTTGCTAAGGTCTTTAAATTTGACGAGAGCATGAGAGCTAAAAATATATTTTTAGCAAACGAAGCTAGCAATGATAAAGAGCTAAATTTAGGTAAATACGGCATTAGTGGCGAATTTGAGCTTTATGATAAAAGTATGCAAATAAGCAAAAATGCACTAAACGATCTAATAAAAGAAGATGGCGCTAAAAAGATAACGGCTGTCTTTTTAACGGCTGATCCATTTAATAGAGCTCACGAGCGCCTTGTTAGAATGACTATTGACAAGGCTGATTTAGTAATCATTTTTTTAATACGAACAAGAGAAGAAAAGCACGTTGATTACGAGATTAGAAAGCAAGTGCTAGGCTATTTTATACAAAATTATTTGCCGATAAAAAAGGTCTTTGTCTTTGCTCTAAAAAATACGACTCTTTTTAGCTCACATGCAAATCCTACACTTGAGTGCATCGCTGCTTCAAGATTTGGAGCAAATAAGCTAGTCATCGGACAAAACCACTCAGGGATTGGAATGTTTTTTGATCACAATGAAGCTCATACGATTCTTGATATTTATAAAAACGACCTAAATTTAGAGGTAATCGTGCTGCCAGAGCTAGTTTATTGCAACAAATGCAAGACGCTAGTTAGTACCAAAAGTTGCCCGCACGGACAACACCATCAGATCAAATATCATCCAGATGTTATCAAGGAGCTGCTATTTAACGGCATTATGCCACCAGCCATTCTTGTGAGGCCAGAAATTTCTGCACTAGTTTTAAGCAAACTCTTTACAAATCGCTTCAAAGACGTGCAAAAGCTTTGCGATGACCTTTTTGTAAATTCAGGACTGCTTGAAAACAAAACTGACCGCGACTTTTACGAAGAGCTTATGAAGCTTTATCAAACATCATCGATGACTTAAGGAAATTTATGCAAAAACTATTTTTAACTTTTTTTGGATTTGGACTTTTGCCAAAAGCACCTGGCACTTGGGGCTCTATAGCTGGTGCAGTGGTAGCTTATTTCGTACTTTATTTTTTATCTTCAACCACACTTTTATTAGCTAGCATTTTGCTGTTTTTGGTAAGCATTAGTGTTATAGATGATTTTGAAAAAAAGGTAAATTCTCACGATGAAAGTTTTATCGTTATAGACGAAGTTGCTGGAGTTTGGCTTGCTATTGCCATTAGCGGAGCTACTATCTCTCAACTCGTACTCTCGCTTGTGTTTTTTAGAGTGCTTGATATCAAAAAGCCTTCGATAATAGGTAGGATCGACCGCAATGTAAAAGGTGGCCTTGGCGTAATGGGCGATGATATGGTAGCTGGTTTTTTTGCTGGAATAATTAGCGCAATAATATACGGGGCTGCTATAAAATTTGGCATAACTTTGCCGTAAAAATATAGATTTTTGGCAAAGTTATATAGGCTTAAATATCTTTTATATAAATTTTAAGCAAGTCCTAGCTCATTTAAAACAGAACTTAGATTAACCGAGCTACTACTCTTACTATTAAGATTTTTTTGCTTCTCTAGCAGAGCTTGATTAGCAAGTGCTACATTTAGCTCTTTGCGGTAATCACTTAAAATTTTATCCATTATCTTAAGCAGCTCATTTTTTTGATCCTGTGTTTTTGCGGGATCATCTATGCCTAGAAGTTCAGTTAGCTCCTTTTTCTTTTGGGCTATTTTTTCTTCTATTTTGTTAGAATTTAGCTCGCTTATAAAACCAACTGCGCCGATTTCAGTAAGCCTTTTTTTAAACTGTTCAATCTTATCTGAAATTTTTGCATCGCTTGCGATCTTATCCATAGCAAGGCTTAAAATTTCGTCAAAACTATTTTTTTTATCTTTAGTTTTGCTTGAGCCTGATTGCAATAAATAATCGATTATGTCGTTATTTTGTACTTTCATATATCTCCTTTTACTGTATTGAGATATATTTTATAAGCAAGATTTATTCCTAAAAGTTAATCTCTTTGGCTGTTTTTGCTTTTTGTAAGATAAAACTAGCAAACTCATTACTAAAATTTGGACACCAAACAACCTTGTAGAAGCTAAAATTTAGCTCTTTTGCGATCTTTGCATATTCAATAACTAGCTCAAAAATAGTCTCAGAGTTATCAATACAAAAAGAGAGTGGATAGATAAGGGCCTTTTTACTCTTGCACTTTGCCAAAATTTCATTTAGTGAAGGCTCTAACCATTTTACAGGCCCAAGACGCGATTGATAGGCTAAATTTATCTCTTTGAAGTTTAGTCCACTATCTTTTATCATTTTGCTTAGAATTTGCACATGCTCATTTATATGTTTTTCGTAGACATCACCTTTATCGATAATTTTTTGAGGTAACGAATGAGCCGAAAAGATAAGCTCCACATCGCTTATATCTATATTATTTATAGCTTCATTTATGTGCGAGATTATGATTTTATTATAAATTTCATCATCATAAAATGGCCCACAAAGCAAAATTTTAGCCTTTACCTTTAACTCATCTTTTGCTTTTTTAAAATCATCTAAACTCGAAGTTATCGTAGTTTGTGAATGATGAGGATAAAGTGGCAAAAGCACTATCTCATCAAAATTTTCATATTTTTTAAGCACATCTTTTGCAAATGGTGAAGTATAGTTCATCGCAAAATCAACTGCATCAAACTCATTTTGTAAGCTTGAAATTTTATCGCAAAGCTTAGCTGTAAGCTCACAAATAGGCGATTTGCCACCTATTTGTTCGTAGTTATGCCTAGCCGTTTTTAGCCTACCTTTTGTGATCATAAAAGCTACAAATTTTCTTAAAAATTTATTCTTTATACCCAAAATATAAGGATCATTAAACATATTTTTTAGAAAAATTTCTACATCAGCAAGGCTATTTGCCCCACCCATATTCAAAAGCAAAAGTGCCTTTTTCATCAGAATAGCTCTTTGATTTTTATCGCATCATCAATGCTTGAAAGCTCGCTACTTTCGCCGCTTTGACAAAGATCATAAAAAGCATCGTATTGAGCTTTTATCTCATTATTTATGGGATCGGTTTTTAAATTCATCTGCCCATTTTCATTGACTCTATGAAGCTTATAATCAATAAGATCACCAAAATAAACACCTTCTTTGGCATTTACTTCTATTTTAAAACGCTCTAAAGATCCACAAAAAGAATCAGTAATACTCACCAAAATTTGATTTTTCATTTTAATGTTTATTCCAACATTGTCGCATATTTTGGTATTTGTTTTATTTGCCTGAGTATAAAAAAAGCTGCAAATTTCACTATCTACTAAATTTTTCGCAAGGTCTATATCGCAAAGCGAAAGTTCGTTTATAATATTTCCTTCACAAAGTGGTCTAAAATGCGCAATTGAAATGCTATAAATTTCTTCTTCTTTTAAAAGTGCCTTTTTTAATGAAACAATAGTCGGGTTAAAGCGCTCATCAACGCCAGTGCAAACCCTTACTTTATTTACCACTGAAGCATATTTTATCTCTTTTAGCTCGCTTACACTTTTAAATATTGGCCTTGAAATCAAGATATTTTGGCAATATTTTGCACACTGACAAAAGGCCTCTACGATCTCATGTTGAGGCAAACAAAGTACGACAGCTTGTGGCTGGGCTACTTCTATAAATTTTTTAAACTCATCAAAAAACGGAGCTCTGCAAGCATCATCTCTATTTTCTTTATCAAAAACTCCACAAACTTCAAATTTGTCAGAACGCCTCAGCTCCATATAGTGCCGCTTGCCAACCAGATTGTATCCAACAATGCCAATTTTGAGTTTCACTAAAGACCTTTTAGTTATAAATTTTTAGGCTATTTTAATTGCAAATCGCTTTTAAACAAATAAATTTATAAAATATATTAAGCAAAAATTAATTTTGTATTTTTTTATAAATTTACAAACGATTTTTAGCTAAAATCGAGCAAAATTTAAAACTAACGAGGATAAAAATGCAAAATTTAGATATAAGAAAGGCATATCTTGATTTTTTTAAATCAAAAGGTCACGAAGTCGTAGCTTCAGCGCCACTCGTGCCAAACGATGCAACACTACTTTTTACAAATGCTGGTATGGTGCCGTTTAAGAGCATTTTCACAGGCGAAGTGCCACGCCCAACACCACCTATTCGCACTAGCTGTCAGACCTGCATAAGAGCTGGTGGTAAGCACAACGACCTTGACAACGTCGGCTACACAGCGCGCCATCACACATTTTTTGAGATGCTAGGAAATTTTAGCTTTGGCGAATACTTCAAAAAAGAGGCGATCGCTTACGCTTGGGAATTTGTAACAGAAGTACTAAAACTACCAAAAGACAAACTTTATGTAACCGTTCATGAAAGCGACGATGAAGCATTTGAAATTTGGAGCACTCACATCGCAAAAGAGAGAATTTACCGCTTTGGTGACCACGATAACTTCTGGCAGATGGGCGATACTGGACCATGCGGTCCTTGCAGTGAAATTTTTTACGATCAAGGCGCTGAACACTTTAACACACCTGAGGACTACATGGGCGGCGACGGTGATAGATTTTTAGAGATCTGGAACCTTGTTTTCATGCAGTATGAAAGAAGCGCCGATGGCAAACTAAGCCCATTACCAAAGCCAAGCATCGATACTGGTATGGGACTTGAGCGCGTTACTGCTATCTTGCAAGGTAAATTTAGCAACTACGACAGCACACTTTTTATGCCACTAATTAGCGAAGTAGCAAAGCTTTGTGGCAAACCATACATCTATGAAAGTGGCGCTAGCTACCGCGTCATAAGCGATCACATCCGCTCGGTTACATTTTTGCTAGCTCAGGGTACGACATTTGACAAAGAAGGCCGTGGCTAC
Source organism: Campylobacter concisus (assembly GCF_003048575.1). Taxonomy (NCBI): domain Bacteria; kingdom Pseudomonadati; phylum Campylobacterota; class Epsilonproteobacteria; order Campylobacterales; family Campylobacteraceae; genus Campylobacter; species Campylobacter concisus. The sequence continues at coordinate 27,038 of NZ_PIRZ01000005.1, forward strand.
GTGCTTCGCCGTATCTTACGCCGTGCGATCCGCCATGGATACTTGCTAGGCATAAAAGAGCCATTTATGTATGAGCTTGTCGATAAAGTTTGCGAGCTTATGGGCGAGCACTACACCTATTTAAATGAGAAAAAAGCGGCTGTAAAAGAGCAGATAAAGCTTGAAGAAGAGAGATTTTTAGCGACTATTGCAAGCGGTTTAGAGCTATTTGAGAGCGAGCTTAAAAATACAAAAGAAATTTTTAGCGGAGAGGCTGCATTTAAGCTTTATGACACATTTGGCTTCCCACTTGATCTAACAGCTGATATGCTTAGAGAAAAAGGCTTAAAAGTCGATGAGGCAAGGTTTGATGAGCTTATGAGCGAGCAAAAAGCACGTGCAAAAGCTGCTTGGAAAGGTAGTGGCGATAAGAGTGCAAAGGGCGATTTTAAAGAGCTACTTGAGAAATTTGGCGAGAATAAATTTATAGGCTACGAAGAGCTTAAAAGTAAAAGTAAAATTCTAGCCCTACTTGATGAAGAATTTAAAAACGTTGATAGCCTAAATGCTGGCAAAGAGGGCTGGGCGATGTTTGATGTCACTCCATTTTATGCTCAAAGCGGTGGTCAGTGTGGCGATAGCGGTAAGATAGTAGGCAAAGCAAATGTACTTGATACTGAGAAATTTCATGGACTAAATTTATCTTTAGTAAAAACTAATGCAGCGCTAAAAGTTGGCGATGAAGTAGAGCTTGAAGTTGGCAGTGATAGAGCCCAGATCGCACGTCACCACAGTGCTACACACTTGCTTCATGCAGCCCTTAGAAACGTGCTTGGCACGCATATCGCTCAAGCTGGCTCAAGTGTAGAAGCAGATAGGCTAAGGTTTGACTTCTCTCATCCAAAAGCACTTACTAGCGAAGAAATTTCAAAGGTCGAAAACCTTGTAAATGAGTGGATCTTAGACGGTGCAAATGCAAAAACGCAGGTTATGGGGCTTGAAGAGGCTAAAAAAAGCGGAGCTATCGCGCTATTTAACGAAAAATATGCCGACAAAGTAAGAGTTGTGAGCTTTGGCGACGTCAGCAAAGAGCTTTGCGGTGGCACACATGTAAAAAATATAGACGAGATCGGATCGTTTTTCATCACAAAAGAGAGCGGCGTAAGTGCTGGCGTTAGGCGTATAGAGGCTGTTTGCTCAAGGGCTGCGCTAAATTTAGCAAGATCATTTAGAGCTGAGCTTGATGAGTTAAAAGATGAGTTAAAGAGCACTGAGCCACTAAATGCGGTCAAAAAGCTAAAAAATGAACTAAGAGTTTTAAAAGACAAACTAAAAAATGCTAAAAATTCTCATGAGCTAGTCTATTTAGATATAAATAAAACCAAGCTTTGCGTCACAAGCGTAGATGGTGGAGATATAAAAACCTTGATAGATGAGTTTAAAAATGAGCATGAAAGTGCTGCTATTTTGCTAATCCAAGCCGATGAGAGTGGCAAAATTTCTCTTGCAGCTGGAGTCAAAAATGCTCCTTTAAAAGCTGGTGCTTGGGTAAAATTTGCAGCGCAAATCCTAGGTGGCAATGGCGGTGGCAAAGATGACTTTGCAACAGCCGGTGGCAAAGATGCATCGATGATAGAAGATGCGATAAAAGACTCACTTGAGTACGCAAGGCAAGCCTTAGAAAAATGAGTCATTACGATATAGCTTTTATAAAATTTGACCAAGTAGTACTATTTTTGCATGTATGCTTTGTAGCTCTTTTTGTGGGGCTACAAGCCGGTCTTGTGCTTGTTGGAAGCTACTTTATAAAAAATAAATTTGAAGACAAAGAACGCTACCACATCTTACTTCACATTATAAGACGCTTTGGCATTGCGATTTTCATACTAATCCTTTGCGTGATAGCGACAAGTGTGGTTATAATTTTTGGATTTTATGATGCAGATTTGACAAATCCTATGGCAAGTGCAATGGTAGCAACAAAATGTGCAATAGAACTATTTTTGTTATTAAATTTAAGTTATATATTTTATAGATACAAAAAGGCCTTAAAAGCACTAAGATCGCATGAAATGATCGAGCTAAATGAGAGTTTGATCGTTATAATTTATTACTTCACACCGCTAAATTTATTAGCTTCCCTAGCAGCTATTTATCTTGGCATAAGCTATAAGGTATTTTTATGATAACACTCGCTTCAAGCTCGCCAACAAGGGCAAATTTATTAAAAGATGCTGGCATAAATTTCACTCAAATTTCTTTCCAGTTTGACGAGAGCAAGATAGAAAAAAAAGTAAAGCCTGAAATTTATGTCCAAAACGTCGTAAAAGCCAAAAAAGAGCAATTTTTAAAAGAAAATATAGCTCTTAAAAATTTACTCTTTGCAGATAGCTGTGTAGCGTGTGGAGATAAAATTTTAGGTAAAGCAAAGGATGAAAAAGAAGCGATTGCCATGCTAAATTTACAAAGTGGCAACGAATGCAGCGTCTATACGGCGATGATATTTTTAGGTGAATTTGAGCTTATAAACGTAAGTAAAACTATGTATAAATTTAAAAAATTTGACGAGCATGACCTTAATGAATACATAAAAAATAATGAGTGGCAAGGCAAGGCTGGAGCCATGACGATAGAAAATTTTAATAAAAAATATATCATCTCCCAGCACGGTGAGACCAGCACAGCCATGGGGCTAAATTTAAAAATATTAAAGGCATTTTTATGAAATATATCCTGGCATTTATCTTTATAGTTGCCATTTCACTTGGCGGAGCATTTTTATATTTTTATTCGCAAGTTAGATTTGATGCTTACGCTATTATTGATTATAAACCAAAGCTTACAACGCAAATTTTTGATAGAAACAACGAACTCATTGCAAATATCTTTGAAGAAAATAGAATTTATGTAAAATATAACGACATCCCGCCGCGTGTCATCGAAGCACTCGTGGCTATCGAGGATACGAGCTACTTTGAGCACGGCGGCATAAACGTAGAAGCTATGGCAAGAGCTGCCATAAAAGATATTAAAGCTAGAAAGCTGGTCGAGGGTGCTTCAACACTAACACAACAGCTCATTAAAAATTTGGCTCTAAGCCGTGAGAAGAAATTTACAAGAAAGATAAAAGAAATCGTGCTTGCCATGAAGCTTGAAAGCGAGCTTAGCAAAGAAGATATCATCGAAAGATACCTAAATCACGTCTATTTTGGACATGGTTACTACGGCATAAAAACAGCAGCTGAGGGATATTTTAGAAAAGAGCTAAATGAGCTAAGCATAAAAGAGGTTGCCATGCTAGTTGGCTTGCCAAAGGCTCCAAGCACTTATGATCCTACAAAGCACCTTGACCTATCACTTAGCCGTGCAAATAGAGTACTTGAGAGAATGTATAGCATCGGCTGGCTAAACGAGGATGAGTACCGCAAGGGCGTGCTTGAAGAGCCAGCGGTCTTTGACGATACACTCACAAGAAATAAAGCTCCTTACGTAGTCGATGAGATAATAAAAGAGGCCTCAAAGAAATTTGACGATATAAAAACTGGTGGTTATAAGATACAAAGCACAGTTGATCTAAATGTTCAAAAGATCGCTCAAGAAGCTCTAGTATATGGCTACAATGAAATTTTAAAACGCGATAAAAAAGCAAATGCAGAAATCCTAAATGGAGCTATAGTAGTCACTCATCCACAAAGTGGTCAAATTTTGGCACTGATTGGCGGTATTGACTACGCAAAAAGCAGCTATAACCGCGCCACTCAAAGCAAGCGCCAGCCAGGATCTAGTTTTAAGCCATTTATCTATCAAATAGCACTTGATAGCGGATACTCAGTTGTTTCTCAAGTGGCTGATATCGCCAGGACATTTGACATGGGAAATGGCAAAGAGTGGACACCAAAGAATTATAGTGGTGGCTTTCAAGGCTACATCACTATAAAATCAGCAATAACCCAGTCGCGTAACCTCGCAACCATAAATTTGCTAAACGACCTTGGTCTTAGCTCAGTTAGAAAACAGCTTACAGATATGGGCTTTAACGATATCCCAGAAAATTTATCTATCGCACTTGGAAGTTTTGGGATTTCGCCACTTGACTTTGCAAAATTTTACTCGATGTTCCCAAATGAGGGCGAGATGGTTGAGCCAACACTTATTAAGCATATAGAAAATAGCTTTGGGGCTTCGATGGACTATGAACCACAAAGAAAGCAAGTACTAAAACCTGAGCAGGCATTTTTGATGACTACCTTGCTTCAAAATGTCGTAAATAACGGCACTGGACGCAATGCTAAAATAAACGGTATCCAAATAGCAGGTAAAACTGGCACAACAAACAATAACATCGATGCTTGGTTTTGTGGCTACTCTCCCGATATCGAAGCGATAATATGGTACGGAAATGACGACAACAGTCCTATGAAAAAGATTGAGGGTGGTGGTAGAACAGCCGCACCTGTGTTTAAGAAATTTATGGAAGGTTACATTAAGCTTTATCCTACTTTAAGACGTGCATTTGAGCAGCCAGATGGTGTTTATAAAGGCTATTATGGAGGCAGTGACGAATACTACACAAACGACTCGCCACTACCTCAAAATATACCGGCAAATGACATCATACAAGATCAAGAAAATGATGGATTATTATTCTAGGAAGATAAGATGAGGATTAAAATTTTACTTTGTTTAGTAGTCGCAAGTATTGCATATGGTGCTAATCTAAATACAGCCAGCAAAAACGAGTTAATGGAACTTGGGCTAAGTAAGGGTCAAGCGTTAAACATTATAAAATACAGAAAAGCCCATAAATTTAAAAGCATCGATGAGCTTGAAAAAGTCCAAGGTATTGGCTTTAACGATATGCAAAAAGTTAAAGAAAAACTTAGCATAAAAGATAATGCGAAAGTCAAAAAATCTGAAGCAAAAAACTCCAAAGGCAAGAAAAAATAATCTTATTTTTTATTTGAAATTTCTAGCCATTTACACTTGAGTCCTATTATTATAGCTTTTTATAAAGGCTGAAAAGTGCTAAATATTAATAAATTTAAAAGTATCAGTTTTTTAAAGTTTCTGATTTTATTTACTGCTTACATATTTTTTATAAATTATATATTTTTATACAAAGGCGTTCTTTCAGGCTTTCTACAAAATAATCAATTCTCTTTTTCTATATTCTTTTTTCTTATATTTGCAATTGTCTTTATCTTAGTTTTCGCTAGTATTTTTTGTATCTTATTTGTGCCTTTTTTGCTAAAGCCAGTTGCAATTATTTTGATTTTAGCAAGTGGCATATCTGCTTACTTTATGCAAGCATATGGTGTTATTATAGATAAAGATATGTTATTAAATGTCCTACACACCGATACCAAAGAAGCTTTTAGTTACTTTAGCACAGGTTTAGTTTTTTGGATATTTTTTACAACCTTATTACCTTGCGTATATGTAGTATTTGTAAAAATTAACTATGGTAATTTCAAAAATGAGCTTAAATTAAGAGTAAAAATTATCTCATTTTCTATAGTTGCGATAGCTATCATATTTTCATTAACGTCTAAAATTTTTATACCATTTTTTAGAGAGCATTCGAATTTAAGGACCGCATTGCTCCCATACTATCCCATCTACTCGGCTGCAAAGCTAGTAAAATCGATCATACAAAAACCACTACCTTTTACTTATGTAGCAGATGATGCGGTACTAGCTAATGATAAAAAGAAAATTTTAGTTTTGATAGTTGGCGAGACACAAAGGAGCAGAAACTACTCACTAAATGGCTACGCCAAAAACGATACGAATAAATTTACTAAACAAAAAGATGTGGTAAGTTTTACAAATTTCTACTCATGTGGAACAGCCACAGAGACTAGTGTGCCTTGCTTATTTTCAGACTTAAAGCGAGAAAATTTTAGTAACCGTGAAGCTAAAGCTCGTGAAAATTTAGTTGATATCATCAATAAGCTTGGCATAAAAACATACTTTTTTGATAACAATAGCGGCGGCTGCAAGGGTATTTGTGACAATCTTGATCAAAACCATACTTCAGATCATAGAGCAGAAGGCTTTGACGAAGTGATATTTGATGAGGCCAAAAAAGTCATCAAAGATGCAAATTCCACCACCTTTATCGTGCTACATCTTCAAGGCTCACACGGCCCTATCTATTACAAAGGCTACCCAAGCAAATTTAAAGAATTTACCCCAACGTGCGACACCGCCGAGCTAAATAAATGCACCCCAGATGAGATAGCAAATACCTATGACAACACCATTTTATATGAGGACTACCTACAAAGCGAGCTGATAAACGCTCTTGAAGCAAGAAAAGATAAATTTGAAGTTGCCATGTTCTTTTTTTCAGATCATGGAGAGAGTCTAGGCGAAAATGATATATATTTACATGGTCTACCTTACTCCATCGCTCCAGATGAGCAAAAACACATCCCAGCCATCGTCTTTTCAAGCGATAGTGAGCTTTTAAAAAGGCTAAGAAGTAAGAGAGATGAGAGTCTTTCTCATGATTTTATATTTAGCTCAGTTCTTAGATATTTTGGTGTTAAAACTAAGGCTTACGAGTCAGAATTTGATATTTTTAGGTAGTAAATTTAAAGCCAGCCTAGGCAACAAAGCCTGAAGCTGGCGCAAATTTAAAAGCTGATCTCTTTTATATCAGCTACTTTTAGTATCTCACTATAAATTTGACCGATTATTGCGACGCGATTGTTTCGTACTTTCTCATTTTCAACATTTATCATAACTTTGTCAAAAAACTCATCTATCTGCGGTTTTAGAGCAAATAGCGCCTTTAGCCTTGGCTCGTATGCTAGGCTCTTATCAACCGCTTTAAACGCATCATTTAGGGCTTTTTCAGCATCTATCTCAAAGAGGTTCTCGTTCACCTTGCTAAATTTATCATCTTTTATGATGTTTGCAAGGCGTTTAAATGTCGAGAAGTTCTCTCTAAAATTTGGCTTGCTAGAAATTTTAGCAAGTGCCTCTATCATCTTTGTTAGCTCCAAGATATCCTTTTCGCCGCTTTTTATGCACGCTTTTACGATAGAAGCATTTGCATCAAAGAAGGTATAGAGCCTATCAAGGATGAAATTTATAAGCACTCCAACATCAAATTTCTTGTAGTCTTTTGCGATATTTTCTAAAATTTCTTTTACATTAAATTTCAAATCATGCGCCAAAACGATCTTTATCACCCCATTAGCCGCACGTCTTAGAGCGTATGGATCTTTGGTGCCGCTTGGGATTTTGCCGATACTAAAGAGCCCCATTAGCGTATCAAGCTTATTTGAAAGCGCTACAACCGAGCTAAACACCTTACTTGGGCACTGCGCCTCTTCGCCGTCTGGCAAATACTGTTCTTTTATAGCTAAAACGACGTCTTCATCCTCGTTTTTTGCCTTTGCATAGTAAGCGCCCATGATACCTTGAAGCTCGGTAAATTCATAAACCATCTGAGTTGTAAGATCAGCCTTACTTAACATCACGGCTCGCTCAAGCTTGGCTCCATACTCGCCAGCTTCTTTTTCGAGTAGCTCGTCATAGTTGCTAGCAAGCTTTTTAGCCACTTGTAGCTCTCTAAGCTCTTTTTCGTAGATACTTCCAAGCTCTTTTAGGTAAGTTATATTTTTTAGTTTTTCTGGGCCAAATTCGTGCGCTAGGTCGCTTTGCCAAAAGAACATCGCATCACTTAGCCTTGCTCTTAGCACCTTTTCGTTGCCCTTAATGATGAGCGAGTAATCTTTTGTGATGGCGTTACTTACGACTACAAAGCCGTTTGCTAGCTTGCCATCTTTAAAGACTGGGAAGTAGCGCTGATTTTCTTTCATAGAAGTGATAATGACCTCACTTGGCACCTCCAAAAATTCCTCTTCAAACGAGCCAAGAAGTGCTGTCGGATACTCAGTGATCGCCACGACTTCAGCTAACAAGTCTTTATCGATTTCGATCTTTAGCCCGCTTTTTTGGCTAATTTTTTCAAACTCATCAAGGATTATTTTTTCTCTCTCGCCTGCTTCAAGCACGATACCACGGCTCTTTGAGCCTTCAAAATACTCTTTTATATTTGAAATTTTTATCTTGTCATAGCTGATACTTCTATGTGGATAGGTTGAATCACCGCTCTCTACGCCAAATTTATTAAATTTTATGACCTCATCGCCAAGTAAACACAAAAACGATCTTATCGGACGGATAAACTCAAACTCGCCGTTACCCCAGCGCATAGACTTGCCAAAGTTAAGACTCTTTAAAAACTCTTCGACCATGTCGCCCATTATCTTGGCAACCGGCTCACCATTTACCTCTTTTTCATAGTAAAGCACCTCTTTGCCGTCTATCTCTTTAAATTTAAGCTCACTTTCATCTATACCGCATTTATTTGCAAAGCTAAGTGCTGCCTTTGTAAAAGCTCCGTCTTTTAGTGCCACTTGCTTTGGCGCACCGATAAAGCTAACCACGCTGTCAGGCTGAGATCGTGGAAATTTCTCATGAAAAAAGACCAAACGACGCGGCGTATAATAAAATTTAAAAGGACTTACAAGATTATATTTTTCAAGCACAGCCTGCCATTTAGCATTGATATTTGGTAGCTCCCTTAAAAAGGGTATCGCTGGAAGTTCTTCAACTCCGATCTCTAGTAATAACTCTTTCATATTTCACTCTTTTTATTAAAATTTTCTCTTTTTTCTCTTACCATTTTTCTTGCCCTCTCCTTCTCTTGTGACTGCAAAATGACGCCTCTTATCATAAAAATAAGAAATAAAACAAACGCCGTAATCATAAAAATATCTAAAATTTGCACTCTCTACTCCACAACGATTTGGTTTTCTCTCTTGTAAATTTTAACTCTCGCATTTTCAAAACTATACTCGCCATCTTTTAGCTTTTTCTTACTATAAACCCTGATCTTACCGTATGGTGTATGCAGATAGCCTCTCTCAAGCCTGCCCGAAATTTCAGCAAAGACATCGCCACTTCTAGCTTCACTTAGTTGCGATGCATCTAGTAAATTTTCGCTAATATCTTTTGTGCCATGCTCATTTATAATCTCATAAGAGCTGACTTCAAGCGCATCTTTATAAATTTTCATTCGCCTTACTAAAATATCTAGCTCTTCGCCTACAATAACGCTATTTTTAGAATCATAGACATAAATTCCGCGGTGATTTTTCGAGATAATAAAGCCATGCTTATCTTTTAAGATAACAACCGCTTTTTCAATCACGACTGGTACTGCCCCTGGATGATCAAAAAGTGTATCTACATCAGCCGTCTTATAGTTTTGCTCGCTTGTTTTTTTATTGGCTTTATTTTCATCTTTTTTAAAAATTTTACTCACAAAGCCTTTTTTCACTGGACTTGGATCAGTTGAAATTTTAAACTTTAATGCAAAGTGATCCGAATAAAGGTCACTCTTTGCAAAGCCTTTTTCATCGACTGCAAAGCTTGGTTTAAAGACTTCAAAACTACCACTAACATAGCTTAGATCGCCATTTTCCATAAAGCTAGGTGAAAGCAAAACATGATCGATCGCTCTTTTTTTGCCATGCACTGCGTGAGAATATCTATCTTTTGGTTCAAGCTCTTTATAAAGATCATAAAAATTTCTCGTTGCAATGATGTCATTTAGGATGGATTTTTGTCCAAAGGGCGAGTTAAAATCACCCAAAATAATTGCATTTTTCTCTTTACCCAGAGCCGTTCTTAACGTTTTTTCGGCCTTTTTTTGCATATTTATGCCATTTTTATAAGTTGGAAAGTGGTTTACAAATACGCTAAATTTCTTGCCTTCCGTCTCAAAAATAACCTTTAAAATATTTCTCGTCTTTACGTTTGAAACTTTAAAAACTTCACTGCCACTTGGCTGCAACTTTGAAATAAGCCCAAGCCCAACAGGCGAATTTTTCTCCTTTGTAAAACTAACGAATTTATACTCGCTATCACTTACCAGAGCTTTTAAAACCTGCTCATTTTCGATCTCTTGAAGTGCGATAATGTCTGTATTTAGTGCATTTATAACTTGTCTTGTTCTTTGTAGTTTTGAATCAGCCGCCTCGCAGTCCCACTTTGATACGCCTACTTTAAAATCAAGATACTCGCTACCATCATCTTTGCAATCAAATAAATTTTGCACATTATAAGTTGCAATGCTAATTTCACTCGCAAATGCCACCAAAATGGTAAAAAGCAAAGCAAAAACTACTCTCAAATCTCACTCCTAAAGTCAAATTCAGTGATATTTTGCCTGATCGCCTCATAAGCGATAATACCAGCACTCATAGCTAAATTTAAGCTTCTGCCCTCTTTTCCCATTGGTATGGTTATGGCGTTTTTAAAATTTATATCCATAAATTCTCTTGGCAGCCCAGTACTCTCTCCACCAAAAAATATAAAATCTCCCGGTTTAAACTCGGCCTCGCAGTAAAGCCTATTTGTCTTTGTGGTAGCGAAGAAAAATCTATCCTTGTGGTTTAAGTTTGCTTCTAAAAATTCTTCCAAACTATCCCAAATTTTTGGATTTAAATTTTTCCAGTAGTCAAGCCCTGCTCGTCTAACAGCCTTTTCACTCAGATCAAACACAGTGGGCTTAACGATATGCAGCTTTAAATTTGCATTAACGCACATTCTACCGATAGCTCCAGTATTTTGCGGTATCTGAGGATGAACCAGGACTATGTTAAACATAAGCTTTCTTTGCCTTAAAAAGTGTTATAAACTAGCCTATTTTAGCCAAAATGGGCTTTTAAGAGTTTTAAAGACTAATCTTTTCTGAGCTTACGCTCGCTTAGATATTTTGAAATTTCAAGCTCTTGCCTACGTTTTATCTCTTTTGCGATCTCTTCGTTTTTAAAACCAGCTGATAAAATTTCTGTCACATCGACTTTCGCGTCAAATTTTAGCTCATAAATTCCAAGCTTCTTTGCACGCTCTATTCGCTCTTTATTATAAGCTCCAAGCCATGATTTTATGGGCATATTTAGGGCAATTTGCATTAGCTCTTTATCGCTTGGCATATGCTTAAAATAAGACTCTTTTAAGATAGAAAAATAGCTCTTTGGCAGGCGTATTTTCTCTAAAATTTCTTTTGCATTGGACTCAAATTTTCCAAAAAATAGATATAAAAATAATCTCTCATCATCCACGAAATTTCTAGCACTTTTTAGCTCAGCCAAAAACTCATCATCTTTATAAATTTGTACGCCAAAAATTTCTTTAAAAAGTCCAAGCTCAAAAAGATAGCAAGCTCCTTTTTCAAGATGCTTTGCGCGAAAGAATTTAATAAGCTCAGTATTTATCCTATCTCTACTTAGATGCTCCAAACTAAGGCTTTTCATAAGAGCTAGCGTCTCACTAACTATGCTAAAATCAAGCCTCGCGCTAAACTGCACTCCTCTAAGCACCCTTAGTGGATCCTCTTTAAATTTTTCACTATCAATGTGCCTTAATGTCTTTTTTGCTAAATCTTGCTTCCCGCCGTAAAAGTCTAAAATTTCTCCATTAAAGATATTCATCATCATGGCATTTATCGTAAAATCTCGCCTAAGGCTCGCAATTTTTGGATCGTTAATATAGCTTACTGCAAAGTCCTTGTGTGAATTTCCAGTCTTGCTCTCGCTTCTTGGAAGCCCAATGTCGTAGTTTTTGTATTTGTAGATAAAGTAGCTTTTGCCAACTCCGCTAGCGCCTATGCTAGCCATTAGCTCATTAAATTTAGTAGGCTCAATGTCATAAACTTCGATGTCGTAATCATAAATTTCTCGCCCCAAGAACGCATCTCTCACGCAGCCACCAACTAGATAGACACGTGAAGTAAATGGAGCAAATAGCGATCTAAAAAAGTCTAGCTCGCTATTTTTATAAATTTCATTTTTGATTTTTATCTCATTTTTTAAGCCGTCTAATGGCTTATTTTGAGAGATTTTGGAGTCTATTTTCGATATTTGCAAGGGTAAATTCTAAAAATTTTGTCGTTAGCTCAAGCCTTGAAGCAAGATTTTGTTCACTAGTTTGTTTAAGCCCTTCAAAAAGCACTTCTATGCGTTCAGCAAGGTTTGCTAAAAAAATTTCCTCTTCGCTTATCTCTCTGCTTTTTGGAGAAATTTCTATCTCAACTTTTGGCTCAAACTCTTTTGAAGCTTCTAAATTTAGTTCAAGATTTGGCTCATTTTCCGCTATCTCTTTTTCTGTTTCTATTGCCAAAAGCTCTTTTTTTAAATTCTCTCGCTCAAGCTCTTCTTGCTTTTTACTTTGCAATGCTTCTATTTTTTCAAGCTCAGCACTAACCTCACTGATTGCCATTCTAGCAATATCATCAAGTTTCATAATCTTATCAACCACCTTTTAAATTCATTTATCTCTTCATCACTTTTCATCGCTATAAAAAACTCTTTCATCTGCTCGTTTTTTATCGCTCGCTCTTTGCGAAGTCCGCTCAGGCGATTTATCGCGCCAAGGGCATCTTTGTTTGACGGATCTTGCTTTAAGATATTTTTATAAATTTCAAGTGCATCATCTTTTAGCCCCTGAGCTTCGTAGATTAGTGCTTCAGTGATTGTGTTTTTCATTTTTTGATAAATCCTGCGATAACATCGCCTATCTCGCTAGTTGAGCAAATTTCAACTGCGTTAAAAGCAGCGATATCTTTTGTTCTATAGCCTTTTTCAAGCGCCTCTTTAACAGCATTTTCTATCGCATCTGCGGCGTCATTTTCGCTAAGTGCGTATCTTAGCATCATAGCTGCACTTAAAATTGTTGCGATTGGATTTGCTATGCCCTGCCCTGCGATGTCTGGAGCTGAGCCGTGTATTGGCTCATAAATTCCCACTTTGCCGCCCATGCTAGCGCTTGGCAAAAGTCCTATCGAGCCACAAACCATGCTAGCCTCATCACTTAAGATGTCGCCGAATAAATTTTCAGTAAGTATGACGTCAAAATTTGCTGGCGCTCTTACTAACTGCATCGCCGCATTATCCACATACATAAAGCTAAGCTCTACTTCAGGGTAATTTTTAGCCACTTCGCTAGTCACCTCACGCCAAAGCTGACTTGTCTCAAGCACATTTGCCTTATCGACCATGCAGACCTTTTTCTTGCGAAGCATTGCTGTTTCAAAAGCGATCTTTGCGATGCGCTCTATCTCCATTTTAGAATAAATCATCGTATTAAACGCTCTATCTTCGCCTTTTTCACGTGGCTGCCCAAAATAAAGTCCGCCTGTTAGCTCACGAATCACGACAAAATCAACGCCTCTTAAAACCTCTGGCTTTAGCGTGCTAGCATCCACTAGCTCATCAAAAACAATGGCTGGGCGTAAATTCGCATAAGCTTCAAGCTCTTTTCTAATCTTTAAAAGCCCACTCTCTGGCCTTAGATGTCTTGGCAGGCTATCCCATTTCTCGCCGCCGATCGCTCCAAAAAGCACAGCATCTGAGCTTAGAGCAGAACTAAGCGTCTCATCTGGCAAAGGCACGCCAAATACATCATAAGCTGCACCACCCATAAGCTTGTAGTCGTACTCAAATTTTATCCCAAACTCAGCGCTAACAACATCTAAAATTTTTATCGCCTCATCTATGATCTCAGGGCCGATGCCATCGCCTTTTATAACACAAATTTTATATTCTCTCATTATTTAATCCAACTTTACTTTTGCGTATTCTATAAGTCCGCCGGCGTTTAGAAGCTCTTGCATAAACGGCGGTATAGGGCTAAATTTATACTCTTTGCCGCTGGTTAGATTTACGACCGCGCCGTTATCTACGTCTATTTTTAGTTCGTCGCCCTCGTTTATTTCGTCCGTTTCTTTGATTTCAAGTATCAAAAGTCCCGTATTAAAGCTATTTCTATAAAAAATTCTCGCATAGCTTTTAGCTATCACCGCACCAATGCCGGCAGCTTTAAGCGCGATAGGAGCGTGCTCGCGAGAGCTACCGCAGCCGAAATTTTCGCCCGCTACGATAATGTCGCCCTTATCTATCTTGGCGCTAAAATTAGGATCGGCGTCCTCCATTATATGTTTTGCTAAGATATTTTCGTCGGAAGTATTTAAGTATCTGGCGGCGATAATTATATCGGTATCGATATTGTCGCCGAATTTCCAAACTTTATTCATAGTTTCGCCTTTTTTAAATTTTCGAGATTTTAGCCAAAAGTAGCTAAATAATTCATCAAACGGCGAATAAAATTTGCGGCCCAAACGGCTAAAGGGCAAGGCAAAGGGCGTTAAACGCCCCTTTTATTTTTTTAAATTTAAAGAACACCTGCCTAGGAATTTACACGCCGGGCAAAAACCCGTAACGCCGACGATAATCGGGATTAACCCGATTAACGCCCAGTAGCTCTCGTAAAAATACCAAACCGCTACCATAAAAATTAACCCCAGTACGACCCTAATAATTCTACTTTTTACGCTTACCATATTTTTACCTTTTTTTAAAAATTTTATAAAGCGGGCAGTAGCCGTAATATCCCGTTAAAAGCGGAATTAGCCCGACCGTCCACAACCAGCAGTCGCAAATAAATCCGAAAATAAAAAACCAAATCGCCGCTATAATCAAACGTATAGTTTTATCTAAAACGCTCATTTTATCTCCTTTAAGCTAAAGCTTTTAGCATTCCGTTCATAACCATAGGTTTAAATCCGTAAATTTTAACCAGCCAACTCATGTAGCTCTCTCTAGTAGCGCCGAAGCACTCCAACGTCGGAGCCGTCCCCTCCCAGTCGAACTCTACCATTATGGCCTTGCCGTATTTGGTGATAAAAGGGCAAGCCGTATATCCGGTAAATTTCTCGCTAGGTTCTCGTCCTTTTATCGTATCGGCTAAATTTTTAGCTAAGATCGGATACATTTTCCTAACGCTAGCCCCCGTTTTGCCGGACGCAAATCCGCAAATATCGCCGATACCGAATATATTTTTAAATTTTGTACTTTGCAGGCTGTATTTATCGACGGCTAGAAAATTTAGCTTGTCGCCCTCTTTGGTTAGGCCGGCGCGAGCTAAAATTTCGCTTCCTTTTTGCTTAGGCGGCAGGTGAAGCCAGTCGTATTTTACGTCGATTAGCTCGGATGCGATTTTATCTTCGCCGTTTTGCCTATACGCCGTCCAAAACTCGAAAGTAGCGGTACTTGAGCTTTTATCGACGGCTACGATTTGGTGGCGAAGATTAAATTTTATCTTTCTTTTTATCATTATTTGAGTCATCGCCGCGGCATAAGTCGGATCGCCGAAAAGCTTGCCGCCGCCGACGTAAAGATTAACGCTGCCTTTATCGCGGTTGCCGGCCAACCTCAGCCTATCTTCGCTCATGCAAGTTACTTTTTTATTTGCGCCGCTGCATTTCATCGGGGTTTTTTGATCGCAAAATACAGCCGCGCCGCCGTTTTGAGAGAATTTTTTCATCAGCTCGTTGCTCTTTACGGCGCCTTGTAGAGTGTAGACGGAGGATATGTTGCCGCTCGTATCGTTAATATCCTCTAAGCTTAGCCCCTTAACGGCTTCAAAGTCGTATTCCACGCCGCTTGCTACGATTAGATAATCATACCCCAGTTCGCTCCCGTCGTCTAGGACGAGTAGATTGGCTTCGGGCTTTATTTCCGATACGTTTTTGCGTATCCACTCGGCTCCTTGCGGGATATAATCCGCTTTTTCGTAAACGACGTCGCTAGCTTCGTAAATTCCGACGGCGATTAGCGTAAAGCCCGGCTGGTAGTAAAATTTCTCGTCTTTATCCACGAGAATTACCTTGGCGTTAGGCATATCTCTTCTAAGTTTAGCCGCCAACGCGATACCGCTAAGTCCCGCGCCCATTATGACGATTTTAGAATTTATATCGTCGTTTTCGCCGCCCGTTGCCGAGCAACCGCTCATACTCGCGGCTAGTCCCGCGGCCCCCATTAGCTTTAAAGCGTCTCTTCTTTGCAGTCCTTTCATAAATTCTCCTTTCAAACGAGTTTATGAAATGCTACCTAAAAAAGGCCGTCCTCTCCGTAACAAAGTTACCTTAAAACGAGAATTTTAAGAAACTAGCCTTATTTCGCCGCGGCTTTGCGTTATTTGCCCACTTCTCTCAAGCTCTTTAAGCACCCTAGATACCGCTTCTCTAGCGCTTCCTAGATGATTCGCCAGCTCTTCGTGAGTTATTTTTATAAAATTTTCGTTTAGATTTTCGATGCTTTGAGATAAAAAATTCATAATCCGCGCCGAAAGCGGCAAAAATAAAGCTTGCTCCATAACGTTTATGGTTCTAGCAAACCGATCGGCTACGATTTTTAGAGTAAAATTTAAAATGCTTGGATATTTTTCTTTAAGAGGCTTGTAAATTCGTGCCGGAATAACGATAATCTCGCTATCTTGCTCGATTTCGACGCTTACTTTATTTTCTAACGAATTTATAGAACACGTATCGCACAGCACGCAACTCTCGTCTTTAGTTAGCCTAAATATCGTTATTTCCTTTGCGCTAGACGACACAAACGCCCTTAAAACGCCTTTTAGTATAAGTATAAATCCGAAGCAATCGTTTCCGGAGTAAAATATATTGCCCTTTTTTACGGTTTTTAGATACGCGTTATCAAAGATCGCATTTAGATCCTCGCTTGCTAGATCGAAATTATTCGTAAATCTCTCGCGCAAAATTTCTTTTAACTCTTCGCTTAGCATTTTGCCCTTTCGTGACTTCGTTACAAAAATTTAACCTTATTATAGGTAATATTGCATAAAAATTTAATACGAAAAGAAAAACAATGCACGACGTTAAGCAAAACGACTCGCAAAGCAAAATAAAATCGCTACCGATTATGCTTTTTGCCGGTACTATGGGGCTTGGAGGGCTTTGCGCGGCTTATAAGAAATTAAGCGAGATATTTGATTTACCCGGCGAGATATTCTCGGCGCTTAGAGCGCTAGACTGCACGGTATTTTGCCTGCTTTCGGCGTTTTACTTCTTTAAGCTTTTAAAATTTAAAGAAGAGGTAAAGGCCGAATTTTCGCACCCCATAAAGGTAAATTTTTTCGGCGGATTTATCATCTCGCTTTTTCTTTTAGCTCTAGCCTACAAAGACGCGCCGCGATTATACTACTCGCTTTTTTACGCGGCTTTAGGCTTACAAACGATTTTTACGCTTTACGTAATTTCTTTTTGGATCGACGAAAAATTCGATATCGCGATGCTAAATCCGGCATGGTTTATCCCCGTAGTGGGCAACTTGCTAATCCCGATCATAGCCGAAAAATCTCAAGCGATCTGGTATTATTTTAGTTTGGGGTTATTTTTCTGGATTATTTTATTCGCCGTTATATTTTATAGGTTAGTTTTTTGCGATAAGCTAGCCGACAAATTCGTCCCGACGCTAGTCATTACGCTAGCGCCGCCGGCTATGGCGTTTTTGGGATACGTAAAATTAACCGAGCGATTCGACGCTTTTGCGGCGATACTGCTTAATATAAACGTATTTTTCGCGGCGCTTATACTTTTTTCGTATAAAAGATTTATTGAACTCAAATTCGCCCTATCGTGGTGGGCTTTTACCTTTCCGACGGCCGCTAGCTCCATAGCGTTTTTAAAAGCTTACGAAATTATGCAAAGCGATTTTTATTTAGTTTTAGGCGTCGGCGCTTTTACGGCTCTAGTCGCTTCGATTTTGATAGTTGGATTTTTAACGGTTAAATCTATAATAAACGGCGAAATTTTTTCGGAAAAATAGCCTTAGCTCAAAAATTCACTTTAGTAGTATTCGTAGCTGATTTCTAGCTTTTTATATAGGCCGATTTCCGTTATGTCGCCGTTTTCGTAGTATTTGTCCGCGGGCTTAAATTTGACCGAGGTTTTATGCGTCAAATTTCCCCGCTCGTCCCTGCTTATGTCTTTAAACTGCAGAATTTGCCAGATTTTTGCCTCGGAGCCGAAGTAATTTACCGACGTATACTCCATCTCGTCGCCGTTTGCGGCGTAGTAATAAACCCATTTTGAGCTCGGGGCTTGCGTTATTTTTTCGTATTCGCCGTTTGGCTTGCGCTCGAAGCTTATCTCTATGCCGTGCCGCGGCTCCATATTATTTTCTATCCGCGTTAAAACGCCATTTTCGTCGTAGACGTAGCTATCGTCCGTCACTAGCGTCCCGCCGGAATACGCCGCCCGAGCGATCATTTTGCCGTCCTTGCCGTAAGTAGTTTTCTCCGTGCGCGGGTAAAATTTATCCCCCACATGCTGCTCTTTAGCCGTCGCGACTAAATTTTCGCCGTCAAATTCGTATTCGTAGAGATAAACGGCGCTATCTTGATATTTTTTGCGCACTAGCCCGTCTTTGCCGTACTCAAACAAAACCGAACTATTTGGCACGCCGTTTATATGCTCGGTTTCTTGCAGTATATAGCCGTTCTCGTTAAACTCCGTTAGCTTCACGCGCGTATTTTCTAGCGTGCCGGAGCCGTCTATAGAGTATTCGTACTCCGTAGCCGTCATGCTTTTAACCTCGCTTTTTAGATCCTTTTTGCTCCAGTCGCTTTCGGGTAAAACGGCCGAGTTTAGATAGCAAACCGCCGATGCCGACGCGAAAATAGCTTTTAAAATTTTCATTTTTATCCTTTTTCAAATCACGCAAATCCTAGATTAGTTTAGGCTAAATTTCGTCTAATTTAGCCTAAAAGGCGGCAATACCGGTAAAATCCTAGCTTTTACGAGTTTAAATCCGCGCCTGAAACTGACTTAAATTTTTAAGCAAGTCTGAGGCGAATTTTCATTTCGGCAGTTTATTAACTTAAGCTTCGTTTGCCTTTTTTAAAATTTCTCTCATCTCTTCTTCGCTAAGCGGCTCAACCAGTATATTTGCGGCGTCTATGAAGCGATATTTTTCTTTTGGCAGATTTGCCATAAAAGCGCCATATTCGCATTCGCCGAGCACGTGCGCGTCCCTATCGTCTAAGCCGACTACTAGCGTAAGTATCCAGCGCGAGACATTGCGATCTCCAAGTGCTTCTTGCGCCTGCCACGACGGAGAGGGAGCGTAAGGCAAGATAGTCGGTAAATTTTCGCTAAGCGTATACGCGCCAAAAATTTCTTTGCCGTCTTTATCTTCGTATAAATTCTCTCTTGCGCTATAAGCGTCAAGATACTGCACATGTCTCATTATCTCATCGAATTTAGCCGCAGGGCTAGCGCTTGCAAAAATTTCATCTATCATAACCGCATCAAACGCCACGTCGCGCTCTAGGCCAGAGATATAAAGCGTTTGATTTTTCTCTTTTGCCTCCTTTAGAGCTTCGAGTCCCCACATTATGTCGGCTTCATAATCAAATTTTAAAATTTGCTCGCTATCGTAAATTTCTTCATTGTCGCACTCTATTTTCGAGCCGGTTTTGGCTGAAATTTTAGAAAGAAACAAAATCGCCGTCTGCCAGTCGCCAACGCCGCTTGGAGTGCAGACTCGAACGATATATTTGCCGTCTTCATAGCTTAGCTCAAAGCCGCGAGCGCTCTTTTGCCGTACTCCTGCGATCATCACGTTTTCGTTTAGCGAAAGCTCGCTCGGCTCGTCGTTTTGGCTATTAAAAAAGAAAAATCCCTCTATAAACTCTGAAATTTCACGCTCGCTTAGCGCCTTTTCATATCCGCCAAAAAGCTTCTTTTTATTTTTTACCTTAAATGTTACGCTCATAAATTCTCTTTCGCCTACTCTAAAACGTCATCGCTTGATCGCACTGCCTAACCCACTCGGACAAGATATCCATGCTGCCTTTCACCTCAGCCTCGAAATAAGGCTCTCCCGCATGCAAACCGCACCTCGTTTGGCAGCTACCGCAAACCTTTAACATAGCGCCGTTAGCGTAAAGCTCTTTTAACATCGCTACTAGATCTACGTCGTAGTTTTCCGGCTTTTTGGTGCTATTTCGCGCAAGATCGACCGCGTCGTTCATTAGAAAAATTCTAACCTCTTCGCCTTTTTCTTTTAGCGTTTTAGCTAGCCTTAATGCGTTGTAAGCATTGTCGGTACCGTTGTATGGTTGATTTGTAAGTATAAATAGAAATTTTTTCATCTTTTTCTCCTTTTGCCAAAAATGTAGTGCAAACCGGGCAAATTTTAGCCAAGCTATATAAAAAGAGGCTAAATTTATCTAAAAAGTAAAAGTACGCCGATCGCGCAAACGATAATGGCGGTGCAAATTTCAAGTAGCCTTAGGTGCGTTTGTAAAAATTTCTTTAGCATAGCTCCGCCAAGCGCGTAGATATTTAGCGAGCAAAACTCGATGAAAAGAAGCGTTGTCGTGATCAAGCACATACGAGCGAGACTAAAGGGATCGTCTTTGTCCAAAAATGTAGGCAGTAAAGCCGAGAAAAATATCCATGCCTTTGGATTTGTAACGCAAACGATGAGTCCGTTTATAAACATCTGCTTTTTACTTGGTAAATTTGAGACGTTTGTTACGCTAAGCTCACCCTTGCCAAAAAAGAGCATTGCGCCAAGATAGAGCATATAAAGCCCTGCGATGATGTTTAGCGCCTTAAATGCGTACCCAAAATGATGAAGCACCGCACCCACGCCAAGCATACAGCAAAACGCCACGAAAGCAAGCGAAAGAAGCTGTCCGGTCATCATAATAAGCGAGTGCTTATAGCCAAAGCTCATACCGATACTCATCGCATAGGTCATATTGATGCCTGGCATTAACGAGATAGGAGCAAGCGTGGCGAAAAAGAGTAAGAAGTCCATAAAAAGCCTTGAAATTTAGCTAACAAATATAAAAATTTAAGCTATAAATCAGATCCCGCGATCAAATTTATAGCTTAAATTTAAAAGGCGGACCAAGCCGCCTCTTTTTTAGTGAGTTAAGAAATACTCTTGAATTTTGGCTTTGTCGCTTGTTTTTGTAAGCGCAAGCATCAAAAGCACTCTGGCTTTTTGCGCGTTTAGATTATCGCTTGTTAAAAAGCCGTATTTTGCGTCGTCCACCTCACCGTTCATGGTTGTTTCGCCGCTTCCTACGCGTGAGTCGCGAACTACCACTACGCCAGCTTTTGAAGCCTCGCCAAGAGCCTCTAGCACGCTAAAGTAAGGGTTGCCGTTGCCAAGACCAGCGCTGATGATACCTTTTGCGCCGTTTTTAACAGCTATGTTTACAAAGTCAGGATTGTCATTTGCATGAGAGTAGATGATATCGACTCTTGGAAGTTCTTTTACGCCCTCTAGGTCAAATGCTGATTTTGCTGTGTGTTTTCTAATCGGATTCATATAGTATTTTACGTTGCCATAAAAGACTGTGCCGATCTTACCGCTGTTTGGTGATTTAAATGTATCAACGCCTGTTGTGTTGGTTTTGGTTACCTCACGAGCCGCGTGAATTTCGTCATTCATAGTGACTACAACACCCTTGCCTACGCTATCTTTGCTTATAGCAACGTTTACAGCGTTAAATAAATTTAGTGGACCGTCTGCGCTTAGTGAGCCGCTATTTCTCATCGCACCTACAAGCACGACTGGCTTGTCGCTTTTAACGACCAAATTTAGAAAGTACGCCGTCTCCTCCATAGTATCCGTTCCGTGAGTAACGACGATACCATCAGCTTTGCCGCTATTTAGAAGCTCGTTGATTCTATTTGCAAGCTTTAGCCAAACTTCGTTGTTCATATCCTGTGAGCCGATATTTGAAATTTGCTCGCCTTTGATAGTGGCTATCTTGTTAATATCCGGCACGGCTGCAATTAGTTTATCGACCGTAACAGTTCCAGAAGTATAGCTCGAATCAAGCGATCCTGAGCCACTTCCTGCTATCGTTCCACCAGTAGCTAGGATGTAGATGGTTGGCTTAGCAACCGCTAAAGTAGCACCTAAAATCATGAGTAACACCGCCTTAAAGATTAAACGCATTTTAGCTCCTTTGCATTAAAATTTGCAAAGTCATTATAATGCCATTTATTTAAAAAAATTATTAACTTCCAAATTTTATATTTATTTAAAAAATTCTTATCAAAAGCATATAAATTCCGGTTGAAACAACTATGCTAAGAAGGGCATTTTTATATCGCAAATGCACCGAAACAGCCGTCAAAACCGCCACTATCTCGCTTAAGCCATATGGAAACTCACTAAATTTAGTATCTTTTAGACCGTAGCAGACCAAAACGACCATTATCATCATGCCCATATGCTTCTCGATAGCGTCTAAATAAGGATTTGGCTTATAGTTTCTTAATGCATAAAATGGCGTCGCTCTCGTTATAAAAGTAGCCAAGGCACTTAAAAGCACCGCCACAAAAAGCACCATCTCGCTTGAGCTTACACTTATCAAATTTTATCCTTAAACAAAAGCAAAAATATAAAACAAAGCGCCATCGAGCCAACAAGCACAAATTTAGCTGGAAACAGGCTCACTCCAAGCACGCCAAAAAGCGCCGCCGCAAAGAGCACGCGGTAGTTTTTATCATTTTTAAACATCTCGATGACGACCACTATAAATAGCGAGGTCAAACTAAACTCAAGCCCCTTTGTATCGGCCTTTATAAGATCACCAAGTATTGCTCCAAGCAGCGTGCCAGCCGCCCAGTAAGACCAAGCAAGTAAATTTAGCCAGGTAAAGACAAAGCTTCGATCACTAGCCTCTTTTAGCCCTAAATTTTTAAATATCGCAAAGGTCTCATCTGTTAGCAAAGCGATGTTTAAAAGCCTAAATTTGATCCCGCTATACTCTTTTAACAGTGAAATTCCATAAAAAGTGTGACGCAAATTTACAAGATAGCTCACGATAAAGACCTCAACATAGCTAGTGCCGACGCTAAAGAGCGAGAGCATCATAAACTGCGCTGCGCCGCCGTATGCTAGCGTGCTAAGTGCCACAGCAATAAATGCGCTCACTCCCATGCTTTTTGCCAGCACGCCAAAAGCGACACCAAGCGGGAAATAGCCCATAAAGATAGGAATGGATAGTTTAAAAACGTAGTTAAATGTCAAATTTTTACCTTAATAAAAGCCAAAATGTTAGCAAAAATTTGAAAATTTAGGATAAAGGCTAGAAATTCTAGCCTTGCAGGGTAAAATTTGAGATTAAAATTTGATGATTTCACCGTCATCTGGGATAGTGATCTTGCTCTCTATGCCTTCTTTTTTAACAAATTCACGAAGATCCTTACGGCTTACGCTCGTGTGATTTACGGCGTCCATATGTACGGCGATGATAGTCGCACCATTAAGCTCTTTTGCGGCGTGGGCTACGTCGGCTTTGCCCATTATGATACCGTTGTCAGGAAATGCCAGCACGCGAGCGTCGCCCGTATTCATCACGACTACACTAGGATTAAATTTGTTTAGAGCCTTGCTTACGTCCACAGTCCAAAGCGTATCGCCCATGACATAAAGCGTCTTGTGTCCCTTTGCCTCAAACACGACGCCCATCGCATCGCCCAAAATAGCGCCAAGCTGCTTGTTTTCATACATCTCTACCGTGCCGTGAGCGCCGCCCGCTTTATGTAGTTTCACGCCTTTAAATTCGGCCGATTCGTTTAGCACTCTTACGTCTTTAAAGCCTTGCTTTTTGATTAGCGCCGCATCATCGTTATGCTGAGCAAAGATAACGATATCTTTAGGTAAAATTTCGGCCGCGACCTCATCCCAGTGATCAGGATGCGTGTGCGTAACGATGATCGCATCGACGCCCTTATACACCTCTTTTACATCCATAGGAAGTTCTATCAAAGGATTTCTAAGGTGTGAGTTTAGCGTCCCCTCAAAGCCCGGATGTTTGCCCTTTGGCGCAAGATACGGGTCAAGCAAAAAGCTCACTCCCGCGTAGTTTATCTTTGCGGTAGCGTTTCTGATATGTTGAAATTTGTTTATTTTCATTATTTCTCCTTGTAAAATTTACTAGCTCAAAATACCAAAAAAGGCTAAAAAGATATTTAAAAAGAATTAAATTTCAGTACTTTGAGATTTTATGCTTTTGGTTTTATGGTTTGCAAGTTTTTCAGCAACGCACATAAAACCACCTGCGTTTGAAGGATGTTTAAAAAAGGCGGATGAAAATATCCAAATCGGTGGTAAATTTAGCTTTAAAAGCAAAGAACAGAAAGCTGCACCGATCTTATATATATATCTACCTTGACAAAAATGAGCGCGATAAAATGGCAGATATGACGAACAAGTCCTGCGAGCTAGGCAATCCGCACAGTTGTCTCTTTTTAGGAAATATATATCTACAAAAAGACACTCCAGCGCAAGAGAAAGAAGAAGGACTTAGGCTTTATAATAAGGCTTGCGAACTAAAAAATGCATTTGCTTGCTATACTCTTGCGCTCATTTATAAAACTGGAGATACTGGTATGTTGCAAGATAAAAATAGAGCAAAAAACTACTACAAAAAAGCCTGCGAGCTTGATTTGGAAGAAGCATGCAGTATGCTTAAAAATTTTAATTAAGCAAAAATGCTTTTATTCTTGCTCTTAAGAGTAGAAATTTTAGATGAAATGCATCAAAGTGATAGCAGGATAAGAGAAATTTTATAGGCAGTTACAAAGATGCTTTAAAAAATTTATAATTCATCAAGCAACAATAAGTACTGCCAAATTTATAATTTAGACCAAATTAATGCGTCTGCTTTATTGAGTCCTTCTCTTTTGAAGTATTGTTTGAAAAGTAAAATACCTCAAGCGTAAAAGCAACCAGTATAAGCCCAACGATAGTCAGAGTCACATCCATACTACCTACCTTTTAAGCCCATTTACTATTTCAAGCATCGAGTCACTCGTGGTTATCGCCTTTGAGTTCGCCTCGTACGCACGCTGTCCGGTGATAAGATCAGTCATCTCTTCAACTAGCTGAACGTTACTCATCTCAACAAACCCTTGTCTGATCGTACCAAGTCCGTCAAGTCCTGCTACACCTACCACCACGTTACCACTAGCGCTTGTTTCTAGATAGTTGTTGTCGCCCATCGAGTGAAGGCCAGCTGGGTTTATGAAATTTGCTAGCTCGATCTGACCTATCTGAGCCATCTCTCTCTCACCTGCTTGGAGCACTGATACGGTGCCATCTGTGCCGATAGAAATTTGCGTCGCATTTGCAGGGACTGTGATCTGAGGGATCAACTGATAGCCGTCGCTATTTACAATCGTCCCGTTTGCATCAAGCTTAAAAGCACCATTTCTAGTATAAGCAGTAGTGCCATCTGGTAGCTGAATCTGAAAAAATCCATTGCCAGCTATGACCATATCTAGGTTGTTGCTAGTCTCTTTGAAATAGCCCTGAGAGAAAATTTTATTTATCGCAGTTGGACGCACGCCAAGGCCTACTTCGATGCCTGTTGGGCTTGTGGTAGTCTGGCTTGTAGCCGTACCTGCATACTCCATGACTTGATACATAAGATCAGCAAATTCAGCCCTATTTTTCTTGTATCCATAAGTATTTACGTTTGCGATGTTGTGTGAGGTTACGTCTATCTGCGTCTGCTGAGCTATCATGCCAGTGGCCGCAGTGTAAAGTGATCTCATCATAGTTTTATCCTTTTATTAAGCTTTTAGGGCTAGTTTTTGAACAGCATCTTGGTTAAGGTCGCTCATGTGGCTTGTCATAACCTTTTGATACATATCAACTAAGCGCTGGGTTTCTATTAGACCAACCATTTCTAAAACTGGGTTTACATTTGACATCTGAGCATATCCTTGCATTACGCTATCAGCTTCATCAAGCTCATTTATGTCGTTAAAATTTCTAGTTTCAAAGAGGTTGTCGCCGACCTTTTTAAGATATCTTATCTCTCTTGGCTGAGCGATGTAAAATTTAGAAAATTGATTATTATTTGAGTATAAATTTCCATTTTTATCAGCAGTTAGTACCTCGCCTTGTGGTACTTGAATGCCTCTTTGTCCAGGATTTTGTGCCTCATAGCCACTTGGTAAAACCTTATAGCCCTCCTTTGTGACGATATAACCATCGCCATCAAGGCTAAAAGAACCGTTTTTGCTAAGTTTTACACCATTTGGGGTATCAACTAAGAAAAATGCGTCGTCTCTTTTTATCGCAAAATCAAGCGTGTTTGAGCTGTATTTAAAGCCACCAGCACTAAAGTCAGTATACTCTTCGCTAACTTGTGGTACGCGATCAAGCGTTCTATTTAAAAATTTGGCTCCATCTTTTGTATGATTTTTAAGCGGAAGCTCATCTTGCGTCTCTTTAAAAATTCTCGCAAAATCACCAATGACTACATCATTTCTCTTATAGCCGATCGTATTTACATTTGCAAGATTATTTGAGATAACATTTAATCTGTTAAACTGCGTTACCATGCCAGCTGTGGCTTGATAATAACCATTTTGCATACAATTTCCTAGTCAAAATTTGATTGTTTAGAATTACTAAGCAATCATCGTTCCAACTTTGTTTTTATACACATTTACAAAATTTGGGTATAATCCACTTTCTTTTAAACAACACTTAAATCACAATTAGACGATTCGAAAGGAAATTTATGAGCGCCGCAAAAGACTCTTTTTCTCAGATAGAAGAGCTTTTCGCTGAAAATGCAAAAGGCTTTTTGACATACGAAAAATTAGTAAAATTATTAGACAAAGCTCCGACTGCTACGATAGTAAAAAAGATAGAACAACTAGCAAAAACGAATAAAGTCCAGCTCATCACATCTGCTGAGGCTGCAAAGCTTAGAAATTTAGCCGATGCTAAAAAACGCCAAGAAAATGCTCAAAAAAGTGATCAAGATATCGACGAAGATCTCGATCTTTCAGGCGAAAGTGACCTTTTAGAGTGGTCAAGATCTGATAGTCCAGTAAGGATGTATCTAAGAGAGATGGGTCAGATCGCACTTCTTACAAAAGATGAAGAGGTAGAGATCAGCAAAAGGATCGAGCTTGGCGAAGATATCATTATCGATGCATTTTGTTCTGTGCCATTTTTGATTGACTTCATACTTGACTATAAAGAGCCGCTTATCAACAGAGAACGCCGTGTAAAAGAGCTTTTTAAGAGCTTTGAGGACGAGAGTGAAAACGAAGAGAATGAAGATAGCGAAGACGATATAGACGAGGAAGATGAAGAAAACGAAGAGAACGAAGCTCCTAAAAAATCAGCCAAAAACGATAAACGCGCTGAAAAAGTTATAGAGAGCTTTAAGGCCCTCGAAAAAGCCAAAAAAGAGTGGCTAAAGACTGCAAACAAACAAGATAAAGTTGAAAGCGATGACACAGCTTCAAAGATGACTCTTGCATTTAAAAAGAAAATTTTAAAAGAGAAGCTGATGGACCTTGGTCCAACAAGTAAGCTAATTAGCGAAATCGTAAAATCAATGGAAACAGCACTAAAAAGCGACGACGAATTTGACAGAGAGCTAAAACGTTTGGAGTATCGCTTGCCAATGTTTAGCGATGAGCTTAAGAAAAATCACAAAAGCATACTAAAAGATATCATCAAGCTTAGTAAAGAAGAGATCGCAGCTCGCGTGCCAGAAGCTACAATGGTCTCAACTTATGTCGAGATCAAAAAGCTATTTACTACAAAAGAGGCGAGCAAGCAAGGCTTTGATCTTGAGCCAACAAGGCTAAAAGAAATTTTAGAGCAGATCAAACGTGGAAAGAAAATTTCTGACGAGGCAAAAGCCAGAATGGCTAAGTCAAATCTTCGTCTAGTTGTAAGTATCGCGAAACGCTATACAAATAGAGGCTTGCCATTTTTAGATCTCATCCAAGAGGGCAACATCGGCCTTATGAAGGCGGTTGATAAATTTGAATACAGAAAAGGTTATAAATTTTCAACCTACGCCACATGGTGGATCCGCCAGGCTATTTCGCGTGCGATCGCCGATCAGGCAAGGACGATTAGAATACCTATCCATATGATAGAAACGATAAATCGTATCAACAAAATAAACCGCAAATACCTCCAAGAAGAGGGAAAAGAGCCTGATGTAAGCGTTATCGCAAAAGAGGTTGGGCTAAGCGTTGATAAGGTAAAGCAAGTCATCAAGATCACAAAAGAGCCGATCAGTCTCGAAGCTCCGATCGCAAACGAAGAAGACGGTAAATTTGGGGATTTTGTAGAGGATAAAAGCTCACTTTCTCCAATTGATCAAATTTTAAAAAGTGACCTTAGAGAGCAGATAGATGACGTACTTTCACAGCTAAATGAGCGTGAAAAAGCGGTTATTTCGATGAGATTTGGCTTGCTTGAAGATGAGAGCGACCGCACACTTGAAGAGATCGGCAAGGCCCTAAATGTCACTCGTGAGCGCGTCCGCCAGATAGAAAGCTCAGCTATCAAAAAACTAAAACACCCAAAAGTCGGTAGAAAACTTAAAAACTACATTGAGGGCTAAAAGCCCTTTTCTTTTGGATATTTTCCTTAAGACTTTCTCTTTAGCTTTATAAAATTTAAATTTGATAATTTTTAGCAATAAATTTTACTAGCAAAACTACATTAATTTCATTATTGAAAGACTAGATCTAAATTTTATTTAGCCATTAAACCAACTTAAAAATAGAAACACAAAAAAACTTAATATTTTTTAAAGAATAAAGTTAGATAAAAAGAATTTACCGGTGCAAGACCGGTAAAAATTTATTCAGCTAGAAGTTTATCTAGTTTTGCGACCAAACTCGTAGTATCGTGAGCTTTAGCCAAAGATGCAGCATGTAGCTTTAAATTTGCTTGTAAATTTTCTTCCAAGCTCTTTGCTATATCGCTACTATCAAGATTCTCTATACTATTAGCATTTGCCACACTTCTTGCTGCTAGAGCGTTTATGCCCCTAAATACAGCATTTTGTGTTGATCCGATCTCTGAACGAAGCGAATTTATATTTTTTAAAATTTCACCTGTATTTGAGCCGTCATCTTTTACATTTAAAAGAGCATTTGTGCCCAAATTTATATTTTTTGTACTCTCGCCTGTAAAAAATCCAAGCTCAGCATCAAATACGTTTTTGCCATTAAATTTAGCTTCTTTCACGCTATCATTCATAGCATTTCTTAGTGCGTTGATTTCGCCCTTTATGCCTTTTTGTTCATTTGCTGAGAGAGTAGGATTTGTGAGTTTGCTTGAAAGTTCACCTATTTTATCTGTACTTTTACTTAAATTTAAAAGTGTTGAGTCAGCGATCTGAAGCATTCCAATCATATCGTTTGCATTTACTAAACCTTCGTTCAAGACATTTGTTTGTGAAAGCAAACTCTCTGCGATTTGCAAATTTGCACCTGATGCTTTGATCTCACTGTTTGCAGAGATAGCATTTAGTGCCTTCTTCTCGCTATTTTTTGCTTGATCTAAATAATAGTTTCCTGAAGCCTGGTTTGCAGTATAAGTTCCTAACTTCATAACAACTCCTTTTTTATAATTCGCTATTGATTCTACTATAAATTCTATAAAAAGTTGCAAAATCTTTATAAAATCTATTTTTCTTTACTCTTCTAGTCTCACTGCAACTGATCTTTTATGAGCAGTTAGCCCTTCGGCTTCGGCTAGCTGCATACATGATTTGCCAAGATGCATGATACCTTTTCTACTCACTGAAATGATAGAGCTTCTCTTCATGAAATTTTCAACTCCAAGCGGTGAGTAAAATCTCGCGCTTCCGCCAGTTGGCAATGTGTGATTTGGTCCAGCGATATAATCCCCCATCGCTTCAGGCGTAAAGTGTCCAAAAAACATAGCGCCCGCATGAGTCACATCATCAATATAACTTAAAGCATCGTTTGTAGCGATCTCTAGATGCTCAACAGCAAGCTCATTCATGAGGACAAAACACTCTTTTAAATCTTTTGCCACTATTATTGCAGCTTTATTTCTTATGCTTGCACTTGCGATTGGCTCACGTTTTAGCGTCTTTAGCTCATCTTCGATGTGTCTTTGTACCGCTCTTGCAAAAGCCTCTACTGGTGTTATCAAAAAGGCACTTGCTATCTCGTCGTGCTCGGCTTGAGAGAGCATATCGATAGCTATATGGCGAGGATCAGCGCTATCATCAGCGATCACTCCTATCTCACTTGGACCAGCAATCATATCGATATTTACGTCACCATAAACTAGCTTTTTGGCAGTCGCCACGTAGATATTACCAGGTCCTGTGATGACATCAACTTTTGGCACCGTTGTAGTTCCATATGCCATCGCTGCGATCGCACTTGCACCGCCTATTTTAAAGGCTGTTTTGATGCCGCATAGGTGCATTGCAGCAAGAAGCAAGGTATTTACCTTGCCATTTGGTGCTGGGGTGCAAACTACGATCTCTTTTACGCCGGCTACGATCGCTGGGATCGCATTCATAAGAAGCGAGCTAGGATAAGCCGCTTTGCCACCTGGGATATAAAGGCCTGCACGATCAACCGCTGTGTATTTTGCCCCAAGTAATATGTCGTGCTCATCTTTGTAGGTCCAGTCACTTGGCTTTGTGCGCTCATGATAGCTTTTTATCCTATCGTGGGCTAAATTTAAAGCTACTCTTAGGGCGTTATCTAGAGAGTTGTAGGCCGCTTCCATCTCTTTTACGTCAATTATTATGTCGTTTTTGCCTGTGACGTTAAATTTATCAAATTTTGTTATCTGGGCAAAAAGTGCACTATCGCCATCTTTTCTTATCTCGTCTATTACGCTAGCAACCACTGGCATTACAGCACTTATGTCATTATCACTTCGTCTAACAAGCTGCGAAAATTTACTCTCAAAGTCAGCGTCGCTGCTGTGTAAAAATTTCATTTGTGATCCTTTATTTTTAGTTTTCTCTCATATCTTTGCTTTTGTGTAATGTTACCTAAAATTCCGCCCTGGTGGATGTATAAAATTTGGTCCCCAAGCTTATCTAAATTTGCAAAAAGCGTGATGAAGCCAACAGGGTCATATACTAGGTCAAATTCCACGCCACTTTTGCAAATCTCTAGCCAAATCTCATAAAGCTCTGGGTATAAATTCCCAAAATGATACTTCTTTGGCGGATTTAAAATTTGCACCTTGCTATTTTTATCTAGCTCATAAATTTGTTTTTTTAGATAGTCACTATCCCCTACACATGGAGTAGTATAAACGCTAAGATCGGTATGCTTTGCCAGATAGCAAGCACTTGTACCTGTGCCTGATGGTAAAAAAATATCAGGCCTTATCCCACTTTTTTTGCTCCACTCATTTATCTCATTTGCCTGCGCGATAAAGCCAAGCTCGGCTTCACTTTGCGCCACGCCCTCATTTATAAAAAGTGCATTTTGGCTCTTTGCCAGCTCTTTAGCAAATTTCTCACGTTCCTCTTTTATAAAAATTTCCATGCCATTTTCAAGTGCAAATTTGAAATTTCCAACTGGATCTTGCTCTAAATTTGAGCTAAGATGAGATATGACGTAGTAAAATTTAAGCCCCTTTATCTTAGCAAAAAGGCTTAAGCTATACATCGCATTTGACTGGCTTGAGCCGTGAGAAACGATGGCTTTGATGCCGCCAAGATCAGCGTTTAAAAAATACTCTAGCTTTCTTGCTTTGTTGCCGTTAAACTCGCCTAGCAGATCATCTCTTAAAAGCCAAAATTCTCGTCCTCTTAAGCAAATTTTATCAATCACCCTTAAACTCCAAAAATTTCTCTATCTCGTTGATAGCCTCTTTATTTGAGAGTGAAAATTTGATCTCGATGCGCCTTGAAGCGTCCTTGTCCTCGGCTCCGTCTTTAAAAATTAGCTCGTTGTAGCTTCGTCCGCTTGCGACAAGTAGCTTTCTAAGGCGAGTATCGCCACTAAATGAGTTTATAAACTCCATCACTGCGTAAGCTCTTTTTTGTGAAAGCTCTAGATTATAAATGTAGCTTCCGTCGCTATCTGTAAAGCCTTCGATTATGATTTGATCAATATTTGACGCGATATCTTTATCATTTAAAAGCACGTCGAAATATTTACTAAGCGTGGCCTTTAGCTCCTCTTTGACCTCTTCTTTTAAGACTGCACTGCCTTTATCAAAAAGCACTGAGGAGCTAAGCTTTAGCGCGCCTGAATTTGGGTCGATCTCGATGCTTGAGCCTAGCCTATCTTTTAGGGCTGAGATCACTTTTACCCTGATACCGGTTAAATTTTTCACTCTGTCACGAGTGATGTTTAAGTCCCTTAAAAGCTCGTCATATCTAGCCTCTCTTTGGCTCACTTGCTCAAGCAAAAAGGCGATCTTGGCTAAATTTTTCTCACTGCTTTCGTTTGCGTCGCTAAGCGCCCTATCTTTTGATGAAATTTCATCATTTAGCACGATCATCTTTTGATTTAGATCAAAAATGCTGGCGTTTAGCTCTTTTATGCTCGTGTTTGAATCCCTATTTTCCTCTATGAGCTGGGCTAGTTTTTCTTTTAGGGCGTCTATTTGGATGACAAAAATTTCATTTGATTTTTTTAAATTTATGTTTTCATCGCTTATCTTTGAAAGCTCACTTTTTAGGGCGTCATTTAGCTCTTCGAGTGTAAAATTTTTACCCTGGGCGTCTTTTAAATTTGCTAAAGCTGCGATGATAGCTTGCTCTTTATTTTCAAGGGTGTTTTGAGTTAGGACGTATTTTACGACGATAGCGCCGATTAGCAGCATAAAAACAAAGAGCAGACCCGCCATCAAGTCCGCGTACGAAACCCAAAAGCTTGATTGATCTTCATTATTTTTGTTTATTTTCATTGCACTAGATTTTCGATTTTTTCTATTACAGAATTTGCTTCTTTGTCGATCTCGTCTATGTTTTTCTTAAGCTCAGCTATCAAGCTCTCGCGCTCTTTTTCACGCTCCAAGCTCCTGCCCTCTTGCTCATATGCCGCCTTAAATATCGTCACACTCTCCACGAGTGAGGCTCTAAATTCCTTTAGTGCGTCGTTTTGCTCTTTCATGAGCGAGTAAGAAAACTCTCTTAAAACTTTGTCAAAACTTTTGATAGTCTGCTCAAGTTTAAGCTGACTCTCTTTTGTAGCGTTTAAATTTCTGCTAAAAATTTCGCTAAGCTTTGCATGCTCGGTTAAAATTTTAACCTCCATATCTTTAAAGGCATTAGAAAACGCGCTTACTGCCTTTAGCATATCAGAGTGGATTTTTACAAATTCATCTTGTTTTAGGCTAGCTTCATTTAGCATTTTTAAATTTGCGCTAAGCTCTGCCTTGCTTTGATTGATGATATTTTTTTCAACCTCACAAAGCTCTTTTAGGCTGTTAAATTTCTCATTTGTCTGCTCGCTTAGCTCTTTTACAAATTTATCATCAAGCACCATTTTAAAGGCGTCGTGGCTATCTTTAAAGTAGCCTACACTTGCTTTCATGAAATTTGCATTTAGCTCATTTTCCTGCCAGAAAAACTCACGGCTTAGCTCTTTTTGCTCGCTGTAAAATCTCTCAAATTTACTAATGCCGATCTTTTCAAAAAACATCCACCAA
Organism: Campylobacter concisus; assembly: GCF_003048575.1. Taxonomy (NCBI): domain Bacteria; kingdom Pseudomonadati; phylum Campylobacterota; class Epsilonproteobacteria; order Campylobacterales; family Campylobacteraceae; genus Campylobacter; species Campylobacter concisus. The sequence goes on from NZ_PIRZ01000005.1 coordinate 60,382, forward strand.
AGTGCTAAAAATATGCCGTAAATCGATACATAAAATGCCGTAGCCACGCCATTTAGCAGTATAGCGATCTCTTTTTCAAGTCCGTTTGCGGTGCTTGAGCTAAAGCTTGGCATAGAGATAGCGATACTGATAAATGTGCCCAAAATTCCAAGCATAGGAAAGACTGCTTGGCCGATATTTGCTAGGTTGTCATTTCTAAAATTTCTTGTGTAGCTCTCGAAAAAATCTTCAAATTTAGCGTTTGCCTTTTTGACGCCTGAAATTTCAAAAAGATGAGCGATGATAAATTCTTTTAGCCTTATCTTGTAGTCTTTGGCATTTGCCAAGAAATTTGAGTAAGCTACCAAAGCACTGTGACGTGAAAATATAAAAGCGACAAAGAGTATAACGCCCATCATCACGATGGTGTGAAGCTTCATCTGAAAATTTATAACGCCAAGATAGGCTAGTACCGCCAAGATGTAGATAGCTAAAGGGATAAAGATAACTTTAAAAAAGACAAAGAAAGAGTGAGCTTGGCGCTCTTTTGGCACGCTTAGCTCACTAAAATCATTTTGATTTTGCATAGGATTAGTTCCTATTTAGGCAGTTTAAGTCGCTAAAAGCAGTCTGAAGACGCTTAACCATGCTCTCCTCGCCACTTCTTAGCCATTTCCTTGGGTCGTAGTATTTTTTATTTGGCTTATCATCGCCCTCTGGGTTGCCGATCTGCCCTTGCAAGTACGCTCTATTTTTAGCCTCATACTCGCGCACGCCGTCCCAAAATGCCCACTGCGTATCGGTATCAATGTTCATCTTAATAACGCCGTAGCTTACAGCATTTTTGATATCTTTTAGCTCACTGCCGCTGCCGCCGTGAAATACAAAATTTACAGGCTTGTCGCTTTTTGTATTAAATTTCTTAGCAACATAGGCTTGTGAGTTTTTAAGAATTTCTGGTCTTAGCACGACATTACCCGGTTTATAGACACCATGGACGTTGCCAAAACTAGCTGCGATGCTAAATTTATCACTTATCTTACTTAGTCTTTCATAAGCAAGCGCGACATCTTCTGGCTGAGTGTAAAGAAGTGCGTTATCAACACTTGTGTTATCCACGCCGTCTTCTTCACCACCAGTGACGCCTAGCTCGATTTCTAGGCTGATGCCAAGCTCACTAAGCTCTTTTAGGTATTTCTCACATGTTCTTAAATTTTCGTTGATATTTTCTTCGCTAAGATCAAGCATGTGGGAGCTAAAAAGTGGCACACCGTGGGCTTTTTTATGCTCGCGACTAGCAAGGATCAGCTCATCTATCCAAGGCAAAAGCTTTCTTGCGGCATGGTCTGTGTGTAAAATGACTGGTACGCCATAAGCCTTGGCAAGCAGATGAACATGCTTTGCTCCAGCGATCGCACCAAGAACGGCTGCGTTTTCGCAGGCTTTACCAGCGTAAAAACCTGCACCGCCATTACTAAACTGAACGATAATAGGCGAGTTAGCAACCTTTGCTGCTTCCAAAACAGCATTTACTGAGTCGCTGCCTACGACATTTACAGCAGGTATTGCAAAACCTTGCTCTTTGGCATAAGCATAAAGTTTTGTTACATCATCTCCGCTTAAAACACCAGGTTTTACGATATCTAAAACGCCCATTTTATCCTCCAAATTTTACTTATATTCTATCTTTGCTTTTTGGCGTAGAGCTTCACTTTTTTGTCTAACAGCAGCTTGGAATTTCTCCATTTTTACAGCTTGCTCAATCTCTGGTTTTGCCTGCTCAAAGCTTACAGTGCCAGCAGCTTTGCCATCTTCTTTTAAGATAACATGGTATCCAAACTGAGTCTTAACTGGTTTTGTTGAAACTGTGCCATTTGCCATTGAAAATGCTGCATCTGCAAAAGGTTTTACCATTTGGCTTTGACCAAACCAGCCAAGCTCGCCGCCGTGTGCTGCTGAGCCTTTGTCGATTGATTTTTGGCTTGCTAACTCTGCAAATTTCTTTGTTAATGCCTCGCCTTTTAAATTTTTAAGTTGAGCAATAATATCGTTTGCTGTTTTTTCATCTTCAACTAAGATATGTCTCGCTCTTGCTTGAGCTGGTTGGTTCATGCTAGCTTTGTTTTTGTTGTAAAAATCTTTTAGTTCGTTATCACTTACTTTTATACCGTCAAAAAGCTTTCTCATATAAAGCTCAACCGCGATGCCTTCTTGCGCTGCTTTTACAGCTTTGATGTACTCTACATCTTTTTCGATACCGCTAGACTTAGCATCTTTTAAAAGAAGTTTTCTATTTATTAGATCGTCGATTATACGTTTTTTCTCATTTGGTTGAAGCTTGCTAGCGTCAAATCCTGGCATAGCTGCTGATAAAAGGCTTGAAATATCGCTATCGCTTATAGCATCACCATCAACTGTTGCAACTACTGCTGCGTTTAGAGTGACAGCTGCAGCTAAACTTAAAACTGCTGGAAACAAAATTTTTTTCATATAAATCCTTTAAAAAATTGATTTTATGGGCAAGATTATATCAAATAAAGCGATAACTTTTCATTTAACTTAAGAAAATAAGGTAAAATACGAAAATGAGAACAAAAAAAGATATTTTAGAGATAAAAAGAAGACTTCTAGAAGAGTTTAAAGACGCTAAAAGCGAGCTTAAATTTAGAAATTTATATGAGCTACTTGTCTGTGTCATGCTCTCAGCCCAGTGCACCGACAAAAGAGTAAATTTAATAACTCCAGCTTTATTTGAAGCGTATAAAGATGTCTATGAGCTAGCTAGCGCAAATTTAGCAAGCCTAAAACTAATGATAAACTCGTGTAGCTTTTTTAATAACAAAGCGGTAAATTTAATCAAAATGGCAAATAGCGTGGTTGAGCTTTATAATGGAGCAATTCCGCTTGATGAAGAGAAGCTAAAAGCGCTTGCTGGAGTTGGACAAAAGACCGCTCATGTCGTACTTTTAGAAGCTACAAATGCAAATGTTATGGCTGTTGATACGCACGTTTTTAGGGTGGCGCACAGACTTGATCTTAGCCATGCAAAAACGCCAGAAGCTACTGAAGCTGATCTTAGCCATGCCTTTAAAACAGATCTTGGCAAGCTTCATCAAGCCATGGTGCTCTTTGGACGTTACACCTGTAAAGCCAAAAAGCCGCTTTGCCATGAGTGTATCTTAAATGATCTTTGCAACAGCAAGGACAAGATTATTTAATTTTTTCAAGCTTTGCTAGAAAATTTTTAGCATCTATAAAACCGATAGTTCTAAGAAATTTTAGCTCATCGCCACCATTAAATAACAAAAGCGCAGGCGGATCAATAAGTCCAAAATTTCTTAGCATTTCATCATTTTGTGATCCACCATTTGTTACATCGATACGAATAAGTGCAAAATTTGCCAAAGCATCCATAACATCACTATCTTTAAAAGTGTTCTTTTCTATCTCTTTGCAGCTTACACACCAATCAGCATAAAAATCTACTAAAACGGGTTTGGTTGAGTTTTTTATTATCTCATTTAGTTCATCTAAATTTTTAACGGAATTAAATTTTAACGCACTATCACTTTTTGCCAAATTTAGTCCAGAAAGCGGAGAAAAAGCCTCCTTTGAGCCCAAAAATGAACCAACTATTAGCATAACTGAATATATAAAAACTAGGATAAAAAACGCTTTTTTGAACTTAGCCCAGCTTTGCTCTGCTACTTCAAATGCCCCAAAATAAACTGCCATAAAAACGCCTATAATGCCATATCCTAATAGCTCAAAAAATTCTCCGAGCACACGTGCAAGGATCCAAACTGCCATGATGAGCATCAAAAAACCAAAGAATTTTTTCACTTCATCCATCCAACTACCAGGTTTTGGCAAGAGCTTTCCAGAGCTTAGCCCGATAATAAGTAGCGGCACGCCCATGCCAAGCCCCATGGCAAAAAGCATAATGCCACCATAAAAGACATTTCCACTTTGGGCAATATAAAGAAGCGCACCCGCTAATGGTGCTGCAACGCAAGGCGATACGATGAGAGCTGAGGCAAAGCCCATAATAAAAATTCCAACATAGCCTGAACTATTTTGAGATTTTTTACTTATCAAATTTTCAAATTTTGCTGGCAATTTTATATCATAAAATCCAAACATACTAAAGCTTAGAATAACAAAAATGGCTGCAAAAGCGCCAAGTACATAGATATTTTGCAAAGTGCCTGCGATACCAAAACCAAGTAGGCTAGCTGCCACTCCAGCTAGTGCGTAAGCCAGGCTCATCGCGACAACATAAATGAATGATAATAAAAAGCCTTTTTTTGCATTTAAATTAGCGCCTTTTGAGACGATTATGCTTGAAAGTATCGGTATCATCGGAAAGACACAAGGTGTTAGTGAAAGCAAGAGACCATAACCAAAAAAAGTAAGAAGCGAGATAAAGAAATTTTTATCTCCAAGCCCATTTGCGATATCTTGCTCGCTAGAAAATTCTTCAGCAAAGCTGTCGGTATCGCTTTTTTGCTCTTTTTTAAAAGTGGCGATGCTAAATTTTCCAGCTTGGTCAGTTATCTCATAAATTTTACTTTGTGGACGGTAGCAAATGCCGTTTTTAGCACAGCCTTGATAGTTAATGTCAAGTGTTGCTTTGCCATTTGAAAGATTTTCTTTTACTAAATTTAATGGGATAAAAATCGAAAAATCTTTTGGATAAATTTCATATTCTCCCGTATTTTCACTACTTGGTAAATTTAATAGCTCATTTATCTTTTTGCCAGCTAGCTTAATCTCAAAACTCTCTTTATAAAGATAGATATTTTCACCAAAGTTAAACTTTACTTCAACATTTTGACTATCAACGCTTGGAGTTAAAACAAAGGCTTTGCTAACATCTAAAACCTCGGCAAAAAGCGAGCCTACAAATAAAATAATCGAAAAAAGAAATTTTAAAAACATACTAATCCTTGCTAAATTAAAAAAGATGATTTTAGTCTAAATTCCTAAATTTATTCTATTTTATTGTAAAATCGTGAAAATATGTGAAATTTTAAAGGAGCAAAGATGTCAAAAGACAAAAAACACCAAAAAGGCGAGAAACTTGGCTATGAGGAAGAGCTTAGACTGCTTCAAATTGAACTTTTAAAATTTCAAAATTACGTAAAAGAAAAAGGTCTTAGAGTACTTATGCTAATGGAAGGGCGCGACGCAGCCGGCAAAGGCGGAACGATAAAACGCCTAACCGAGCATCTAAATCCAAGGGGTTGCCGTATAGTAGCGCTTGCTAAGCCAAGTGACGTCGAAAAAACGCAGTGGTATTTTCAAAGATATGTGACTCATCTACCAAGTGCCGGAGAGATCGTGATCTTTGATAGAAGCTGGTACAATAGAGCTGGTGTTGAGCCAGTGATGGGCTTTTGCACGCAAGCAGAGCATAAAGAATTTTTACGTGAAGTGCCAAAATTTGAAGAGATGATCATAAACTCCGGCATAATTTTCTTTAAAATTTATCTTTCAATCACAAAAGATGAGCAGAAAAAACGCTTTAAAGAGAGGCAAAATGATCCGTTAAAGCAATTTAAAATTTCACCCGTTGATCAAAAAGCACAAGAACTTTGGGATCAGTACTCTATCGCTAAATATTCTATGCTTCTTGCCTCTCACAATAGCATTTCACCATGGGTCATCGTCTCAAGCGATAACAAAAAAGAAGCTAGGCTAAATGTCTTTAAATTTATCCTAAGTCACGTTGAATATCCAAAAAAGATAAATGACTACTTGGAATTTGACAAAAACGTCGTAAGAGACGGAAGTGAAGAGATAAAACGCATAGAAGAAGGGCTAAATAAAGATAAGTTAAAGAGTATCGATTAAAGAATTTTTAACTTCTAGCTGGCGATTTACTTAGATTTGTTAGCTAAATTTTTAAGCCCACCACATTACTTTTGCTAAAACGACCATTATTAGGCAAAGTACTAGAGCTATTAAATGTGAAAATTTACCAAATGGATCAGGCTTTTTTAAAATAACGACATTAAAAACAGATATAAAAGTTACAAGGCACATTATAAGTAAAACAAAAATTTTTACAAGCAGTAGCTTTTGAAAGTTGCTTTGCCACCAGCCAAGCTCGCCTCCAAAATAGTCTTTTGCCATATAAGCGCCACTTATTAAAAGCAATAAAAATGCCGTGCCAAAAACCTTTGCGCTGCCTTTTGTATAGGCTTTTTTAACTATTTCAAGGGTTTTAGTATCAACCGTTTTTTTAGCAAATGGATATATGCAAACATCGAAAAATACGTATCCTATAAATACAATGGCACAAATTAAATGAGTAATCAAAAAAAATAAGTACATTTTTTAGCCTTTTTGTTTGGCATTATATAAATTTTAACTATTTAAAATACTTATTTTGAATCAATTTTAAGAATTTATGAAGATAAATTTATAAAAGAGCAAGGCAAGTGCCCTGCTCTAGGAATTTTACTCGACTTCAGCGTCTATAACGTCGTCGTCTTTTTTATTATTTCCGCCGTTTGCTCCAGCGTTTTCATCTTTTTTATACATAGCTTCTGCAAGTTTGTGGCTAGCTTTGCTTAGGGCTTCTACTTTTGTATCGATTTGCTCTTTTGAAGAATTTTCATCTTTTAAGACCTCTTTTAGATCGTTTAGCGCAGCTTCTATGTTGCTTCTATCCTCAGCTGGAACTTTCTCGCCAAGCTCACTCATGCTCTTTTCAGTTTGATGAACTAGTGCGTCAGCTTGGTTTCTAGCTTCAACTGCGTCTTTGCGTTTTTTATCCTCTTCTTTATGAAGCTCAGCATCTTTTACCATGTTGTTTATCTCTTCTTCACTTAAGCCGCTTGATCCAGAGATGGTGATGTTTTGAGCTTTGCCAGTTGCTTTATCTTTTGCAGAAACGGTTAAAATTCCGTTTGCGTCGATGTCAAATTCAACTTCGATTTGAGGCACGCCTCTTGGAGCTGCTGGGATGCCTTCGAGGTTGAAGTTACCAAGTGATTTATTATCCCTTGCAAACTCACGCTCACCTTGTAAAACCATGATGGTAACGGCACTTTGGTTATCTTCTGCAGTTGAGAAAACTTGACTTTTCTTAGTTGGTATAGTTGTGCCTTTTTCGATGATCTTAGTCATCACGCCGCCAAGTGTCTCGATACCAAGGCTAAGTGGAGTAACGTCAAGAAGCAGCACGTCTTTAACATCGCCTTTTATAACCGCACCTTGGATAGCAGCACCGATAGCCACAACTTCATCTGGATTTACGCTCTTATTTAGCTCTTTGCCAAATGCTTTTTTAACCTCTTCTTGAACAAGTGGCACACGAGTTGAACCACCGACCATTACGACCTCTTTGATGTCACCCTTGCTTAGTCCTGCATCTTTGATGACTTCATTTATCTTAGTGATAGTCTCGCCAACAAGTGAGTCGATCATGCCTTCAAATTTAGCGCGAGTTAGCTTTTTGACAAGGTGTTTTGGGCCAGTAGCATCAGCTGTGATAAATGGTAAATTTATCTCAGTCTCTTGAGCTGAGCTTAGCTCTTTCTTAGCGTTTTCAGCTGCTTCTTTTAAGCGTTGAAGTGCCATGATATCGCCTTTTAGATCAATACCAGTTTCGTTTTTAAACTCACTTACTAGCCAGTCAATGATCTTGTTATCAAAGTCATCGCCACCTAAGAATGCGTTACCACCAGTTGCCAAAACTTCAACGATGTTATCGCCAGTTTCAAGCACTGTAACGTCAAATGTACCGCCACCTAGGTCATAAACTAAAATTTTCTCAGCTTCTTTTTTATCAAGGCCGTAAGCAAGTGCTGCGGCTGTTGGCTCGTTGATGATACGAAGCACGTTTAGTCCTGCGATAGTTCCAGCTTCTTTTGTAGCCTTTCTTTGGCTATCATTAAAATACGCAGGCACGGTAATAACTGCGTCTGTCACGCTCTCGCCAAGATATGCTTCAGCGTCTTCTTTTAGTTTGATAAGAATTTTTGCTGAAATTTCTTGCGGAGTATAGACCTTACCAGCGATCTCAACTGCGCAAGCACCGTTTCTATCTACAACGTGATATGGCAAGCGAGCCTTTGCCTCTTCAGCATTTTTTTCATTACTCATCAAACCCATGATACGTTTGATAGAATATATCGTTTTTTCAGGGTTTGTAACTGCTTGACGTTTTGCAACATCACCTACTAGAATTTCACCTTTGTCTGTAAAAGCAACAACAGATGGAGTTGTGTTTTTACCCTCTTTGTTTGGGATAACCTTGCTCTCACCGCGCTCAAAAACGCTTACGCAAGAGTTTGTTGTACCTAAGTCTATACCTATAACTTTTGACATATTTTTCCTTTATTAGATTTATTTTTTAAATTTAGTTTGCCACACTGACCATAGCTGGGCGCAAAACCCTGCCATTTATCATATAGCCTTTTTGTAAAGCTTGCACGATCTGACCGCTTTGCTTCTCCTCGCTATCGACCCTTAAAACGGCATTATGCACATTTGGATCAAACTCGACATCAGTTGCGATCTCGCTCACGCCATGCTTTTCAAAACATTTCTTAAACTGATTTATCGTTATCAAAATGCCCTCTTTGATCTTTTTAGCAAATTCATCATCCTCTGGATCAAAATTTGCAGCGATCTCGAGCGCATCGATGACTGGTAGCAAGTCCCTTGCAAATTTCTCATTTGCATAGCTTGCAACATCTGCTTTCTCTTTTTCATAACGCTTTTTAATATTTTCAAACTCAGCATTTGCTCTGTAGTATTTATCAGTAATCTCGCCAAGCTCTTTTTCGAGCTTCTCCACTTTTGAGATATCACCAAGTGCATCTAAATTTACGCTATCATTAGCTAGTTCTTGCACAGGCTCGACCTCAGGTAGATTTTGCTCTTTTACCTCTTCGCTCACGCGGCCTCCTTTATTAGATTTATAAATTTCACATAATCAGTATAAACACTGCCAGCACAGATCATCTGTACCTCGTTGCCAAGATAGTTTGCACTAAATTTAAGTCCCATAAAATTTTCATCAAACATAGGAGAAAATGTAAGTTTCTCATCCATTTGTAAGCTAAAACTTGGGTCAAAAACCATCTTAAAACGTCTATCTTTAAACATATCAAAGGCTAAAATTTCATTTTCTTGGAAGTAAATTTTAGTCCTTCTAAGCTCTCTTATTTTACTTTTTAGTTCGCTTAAACCAACTTGAGAGCAGATAAGCTCAAGTTTGTTTAAACTAACTCCAGCAAGATTACTTAAAAATTTATACATCCTAGCATCAAATTTGATAACGATCTCATCTTCACCAAAATTTAAGATCATATATCTATTATTTAAATTTAAAATTTCTAGCAATTCATTATCGATTGTGCCAAAAATCATACAATAGAGCTCAAATTCATCACATAACTTTTTCAATCCTTCGGCATCATTTATCTCTAAATTTATATCACTTATAGCAAAAATTTCACTCCAATATCTTCTCATCGCAGCGATTGTTGGTATCCGACCGCCACTAATGTGAAGCTTTGTGATCTCGCCCTCATCTGAAAGCTTTTTAAAATAAACGCGTATCGTAGAAGCCGGAATAGCCGCGCTCATACGAGAGCCAAGCTCATTTGAACCAATAGGCATATTATCTTGCAAATAAGCTTCAATAATAGAGTTTAGTATTAAATCGCGTTTATTTGTTTTACTCACTTTTAGCACTCTTTCTTTTTAATTGCTAAACAGATTATACAACTTTAGTTTATTAATGTCAAGTATTTAAGTTAAAATAATTTATTTATGTATCTTTAGTCTATATAACTAAGCTTATTTAATATTAATCGTATAAGCATTTCCGAAAATAAAATTATAAAAATAATTAAACAAATTTAAAAGTCTTTTATATTACCTCTATGTTCTAATATGTTCTAATGTTTTTATACGTTTTTACGTATTAATATAATGTTTTATAGTATAATATATAATATATTTTAATTTATTTATACGTATTACTATTATTTATATATTGTTTTATGTATATTTAATAAAATAATCCGTATAATACTTTAATGATTGAAACAAGTGATATATTTAATTTGCTTCATAATGCAGTTGAGGCAAAAAATATCGGTAAGAAAATTTCACAGGCAAAAATGGCAGAAGAGCTTGGTGTACCAATGAGAACGTATCAAGATTGGAGGCTTGGCAACTCAAAGCCACAAGCTGCTGCTGCAGTTTGCAAACTTCTTTGTGAGCTTGACGACGATGAAATATTATTTGTTATCAATAAGATGAGAAAGTTATTAGGAAAATAGATGGAAAATTTGACACAAAAAGAGAGAATAGACCTTGAGAGCGTGTTTGCAGCTATCTGCACTAAGAAAGAGCCTAAATTTTTAGGTTTCTATAAAGACTTTTACTCGAGTGCGATTTTAAAATTTTACGTAGTTAAAGACAGAATTAAAAAAATAAAAATCAAGAAAAATTAGTTTTATATTATTTGAGTAGAAAAATATTTTTTGCTGCATTTAAAGATTAATAATTTAGATAAATTCTCCTTAAATATTGACTTTATTTAAAGAGAATTTGCCGACTTATTTCTTACCAAATTTAGCTAGCGCTCTTTGGTAGTCCTCTTCGCTATCGATACCGATACTTTGGCTCTTTACCTCTAGCATCGCTATCTTTTTGCCATTTTCTAGGGCGCGCAGCTGCTCGAGTTTCTCGGTATTTTCAAGGCTTGAAGGCATGAGCGCGCAAAACTCTTTTAGGCTTTTTACGCTGTATCCGTAGATACCAAGGTGAGCCTTGTAGCTTTTGCACTCGCTTCTGTTAAATGGTATCCTTGATCTTGAAAAGTAAAGCGCATATCCCTCAAAATCAGTCACCACTTTAACTAAATTTTTATCATCCGCAAACTCATCGTCTATCTTTTTATAGCAAGAAAACATAAAGGCTTTCCCTTTGTTTTGCTCGCAAAACGCCCTAAATTTAGCGATATTTTCAGGTTCAATAAATGGCTCATCAGCCTGAACATTTATGATGATCTCACTCTCGCTTAGCCCCAAAATTTGTGCAGCTTCGTTTATCCTGTCAGTGCCACTTTGATGATCTTTGCTAGTTAGCACCGCTTTTATGCCGTGAGCCTTGGCGATCTCTAGTATGCTTTGCTCATCCACAGCAACCACCACATTATCCACACCACTTACTCTAAGAGCCGTCGCCACAAACATCGGCACGCCATTTATCTCTTTTAAAATTTTGTTACTAAACCTTGTCGAAGCAAGGCGGGCTGGGATGATTATCATTGCTCGATCCATTCTAAGACACATTTGTCTATCTCATCTTCACTAATAACATCTTTATGTAAAATTTTTGCGCTAAATAGCGAGTTTATCGAGCTTGGCACGCTATCATTTAAGATTTTAGCGGTCTTTGCCAGCGCATCTTTTTCATCTTTCGTATCTTTGATCTGGCACGCTTTGATCATACTTGGCGTAAATTTCACCCAGTGTGCGGTCGATGTAATGACATTTATGCGGCCAGCCTCTACCATCTTAAAGCAAGTAGCCGTATGCGGATCGATCGCATAGCCGCCCTTTGCGAGCTTTGCGATGTATGCCTCGCACTCTTTATCGTCGCACCAGCTAGCCTCAAAGTCCTCTTTTAGCACTTCAAGCTCCTGCTTGCTAAGCTTATAAAATTTATTTTTTGCAAGACTTTGCATGAGTTCATTTGCTCTAACGCTGCCAAATTTATCAAACAGCAAACGCTCGACGTTTGAGCTGATCAAAATGTCCATGGCAGGACTTATTGTCTTAACCAGCTTTTTGTCCCTGAGGTCGTAAACGCCGGTAGTAAAAAACTGCGTCAAGATGTTGTTTGCGTTTGAAGCGATCTTGATCTTGCCGATCTTTGCGCCCATTTTTTTAGCATAGTACGCCCCAAGTGCATTACCAAAATTTCCACTTGGTACGATGATGTCAAAGCTCTCGTTTGCCTTAAGCGCCTTTTGTTTTAGTAAATTTGCGTAGGCATAGGCATGGTAGATGATTTGAAAGAGGATCCTGCCAAAATTTACCGAGTTTGCCGCGCTTAGTTTAAGGCGCTTTTTCTTAAGCTCGGCCTTAAATTTATCATTTGCAAGCAGCGTTTTTAGCGCTCTTTGAGCGTCGTCAAAGTCGCCTTTTATGCCAAAAACCTTTAAATTTTCACCCTGCATGGTCTGCATCTGAAGCTTTTGCACTTCGCTCGTGCCGCCGTCTGGATAGAGGCAAACGACCTTGATATTTTCATCGTTTGCAAAGGTTTGAAGTGTCGCAGGGCCAGTGTCACCGCTCGTTGCACACATGATAAGGTATCTTTCACCCCTCTCCTTTGCTAGCTGGCTAAGTAGCGAGCCAAAAGGCTGAAGCGCCATATCCTTAAATGCCCTAGTTGGGCCGTGATAGAGCTCATTTACATATAAATTTTTATCTATTTTTTTAAAAATGACAGGGTGCTTTGGGTCATCAAAGCTTGCGTATCTCTTGAGCGCTTTTTTGAAAAACGCCTCTGACACGTCAAATTTAAATAGCGAGATGATGTGAAGTGCGAGCTTTTCGTAGCTTAGACTTGAGAGCTCTTGCCACTTTACCTTTGTGATCTTTGGTAGCTTCTTTGGCGCGTAAAGTCCGCCGTGAGCGGAGCTTGGGCTAAGCATGGCTGTGCTTAAATTTACATTTTTTACCTTTTCATCTTTTACGCTTCTAGTTGGTGTTAGTCTCATTTTTTGCCTTTTTTGGTTGATTTTTTTATCCAATTTTCGTATTTTTTAAAAACCTCTTTTGGCTTAAGCGCCAAAATTTCTGGAGTTTCGTAGATGTGGTGCTTTCTTATAAATTTAGCTACTTTTTTAAATTTCGCGTCCGTTTTTATGAGTAAAATTTGCTCTTTTTCATCACAAAGCTTCTCTTGCCAAAGATAAATGCTCTTTGCACTAAAGCTACTCACGCAAGCTGCAAGTCCCTTTTTCACGAGCTTTTTGCTTAGATTTTTTGCCTCTTTTTTCTTTGCGACTGAGGTGATTAAAATTCTCATTTTGATCAAAATTTCCTTTTAAAAAGTGGCTCATTATAACAAAATGGGCTTAAATTTGCTGCGCTAAAACCTTTTTAAACTCCTCGCTTAACGTAACTCCAAGCGTGATAAGCGATACTCTCAGCCCAAAATCTTTTGCCTTTACATAGTCCTTTTGCGTCATCAAAAGCGAGGTGGCACCGTAACTTTGCAAAATTTCACTCAGCTCATCTTTTGAAAAATCATAATGATCAGGAAAAAATACTTGAGCTACGCATTCATCAAAAAATGGCTTGAGGCGCTCTGGGTTTGCTATGGCGGTTACTAGTACCATTTTTTTGCTTTTATTTAAAATTTCACTCTTTCTAAAATGAGTTTGCCCTTCAATCGCCACAAAATCAGCAAATTTATAAAAGCTAAATGGATATCTATAAGCCCCACTTGGTAGGCAAAATTTTAGCCTTGGCTCAGGATTTGGACGCACTAATATGTCAAATTTGGCTATGTCAAATTTAGAAAATCCATCATCCAGCAAGATATACTTTGCGCCATGCTCTTTGGCGTAGTCTATGGCTACCTTTCTATCTTCGCTTACTATCACATTTGCGTTTTTAATACTTGTAGCGTATATCATCGCCTCATCGCCGCTAGCTGAGACGTCAAGTAAAATTTCGCCATCATGAGCGACAACTTGCATGCCTTTGCTCTTTCTTTTATATCCTCTAAGGATAATAAAAGCGCCCTCGTAATTTTTAGCAATTGCCACGCAAAGTGGAGTCTTCCCGCTTCCTCCAAGGGTCAAATTTCCAACGCTTATTACCTTTATGCCAAAGTCTATTTTTCTAGCAGTAAATTTCTTAAGCACAACAATAAGAAAATAGATAAAACTTAATGGCAAAAGTAAAAATGCTAGTAAAATTTGAAAGAAATTTGGGCGAAAAAAGTAGTCATTCGCCCAAGTATGCAAGAAAATATTTAATTTCTTAAACACGAGTTTTAGAAATTTCTTTTACTTTGCTGCAGATGTATTGCACTTCTTCGTCACTCAAACTATGATAAATAGGTAGTGACAACACTTGCTGATAATTTTTTAAAGCATTTGGAAAATCATTTACTTTAAGCGAGTATTTGTTTTTATAATAACTTAGTAAATGTATCGGTATGTAGTGCAATGATGTGTGAATTCCGTGCTCCAAAAGCTCTCTGGCAAAGCCATCACGATTTTTGTTTATCTTAATAATATACTGAGTGTAAATATGCTCGCGTTTTTTGACAGGGATTGTTATATTGCGGCACTCACCAAGCTCTTTATCATAAATTTTTGCGATCTCTTGTCTTCTTTGTATGAGCTTATCTGTTCTTTCTAGCTGCGCAATAGAAAATGCTGCATTTATCGAGTTTATATCATACTTTAAGCCAATATCAACGACATCATAAATATAACTCAAGCTACCGAATTTATCAATGCCATTTACAAGAGCATAGTTGCGAAGTAGTTTTGCTCTTTTATAAATTTCCTCATCATTTGTCGTAAAAAATCCAACCGTTGATATAGGATTTTGCACACGCGAATGTGTTTGAAAGCATGACAAAAAGGAGTCTGAGCCAACTTTTTTGCCATTGTATGTTAAGCCCATACCGCGATTTGCATCATCTAAAATTTTTACGCCGTATTTCTCACAAACCGCCGTTATCTCATCCATCCTAGCACTTTGACCTGCGATATGAGAGATAAAAGCACATTTTAATTTTTTATGATTTTGCTCTTTTAGTACTTTCTCAAGGGCATCTGGACAGATGTTAAAATCTTCTTCATCAACATCCACAAAAATAGGCTCAGCATCAAAATGTCTAACAGCTTGTGCAATGCTAGGAAAGGCATTTATGGAGCAAATGACCTTATCTCCGCGTTTAGTGTCAAGCGCGCTTAGTGCCAAGTGGTGTGTAGCTGCGATATTATTTGTGGTAACTACAAATTTTGCACCAAAATACTCTTTTAACTTCTCTTCAAATCTAGCAACGATATTAGTAGTATTTTCAGAGTGCAAAGCCTCCTCAATAAGCTCACTTTCACGCTCAGTGATAGTTGGTCTATAAAACGGAATCTCTCTCATCTTTAATCCTTTAAATTTTCACTATCAACGGCATTTGTCGTTTAAACCTGTTTGAAACAACTCTATTTTCTATATCCGATACTGCTTTTAATCCGAACTTTTTGATGACTTGCTCCTTGTTATTTTCTAAATTTTCTAAAATCTCATCAATAACAGCATAACTGTAACCTATGTCGCCTTCGTCACTTTGTCCATCCCACAAATCAGCCGAAGGTGCTTTGTTGATAAAATTTTTATCAACCCCAAGATGTTTTGCAAATTCAAAAATTTCACTTTTGTAAAGCTCTCCGATAGGATTTATTGCACATGCTAAATCCCCAAATATCGTACCGTATCCAAGCATAAGCTCACTTTTGTTGCTTGTTCCGATAACTAGAGCGTTTATACTAGATGAATAATCATAAAGCAAGCTCATTCTAACTCTAGCTGCTAAATTCCCTTTTCTTAAATTGCTTAAATTTACATCTATCGTTTCGTAAAAGGCATTTAAAATACCCTCTATGGATAAAACCTTATATTTTATGTTTAATTTTT
Organism: Campylobacter concisus; assembly: GCF_003048575.1. Classification (NCBI taxonomy): domain Bacteria; kingdom Pseudomonadati; phylum Campylobacterota; class Epsilonproteobacteria; order Campylobacterales; family Campylobacteraceae; genus Campylobacter; species Campylobacter concisus. The sequence continues at coordinate 76,059 of NZ_PIRZ01000005.1, forward strand.
CGCATAAATTTAAGGCATCATCCATATTTTGTCTGTTTGATGATGCTGTTGGCATGATGAGTGCATGAGTTTCATTTGGTTTTGCTCTTGCACACAAAGTCGCTACTACAGCAGAATCAATACCTCCACTAACACCCAACAACAAATTTTTATCTTTAGTTTTATCTTTTAAGCTAAAAACTAAAGTTTCTTCGATCTTTTGATACTCCTTCATTCTTCCTTTGCCTAGATTTGCTTCCTTTTGCAAAAATTATACTAAGTAAATTTAAAATTTTTCTTTAAGTTTAAGTAAAAAGATGTAAAATTTTAAGAAATAATAAATTTAAGGTAAAAAATGAGAGTAATACACAAAAGTTTTGGAGATTTTGGCACTAATTGTTACATAGTTACAAAAAATAGCTCATCTATAGTGATAGATCCGGGAGATGGGGCAAAAGAATGGGTTTTACAAAATGCTAAAAATTTAAAAGCCATCCTTTGTACTCACGGGCATTTTGACCACATCTTTGACGTGAGCGAACTAAAAAATGAGCTAAAAATTCCAGTTTATATTAACAAATTTGATGCTTTCATGTGTGAGAGTGATATTTTTGGCTATATGAAAGATACTTTTACTCCAGATGTTTTGGTTGAAAATGATGAAAATTTTAACATTGATGATTTTTGCATTAAATTTCATCATTTCCCAGGACATACGCCAGGTTGCTCGATGATAGAGATAGAAGATGTGATGTTTAGTGGAGATTTTTTATTTAAAGGAAGCATAGGACGCTGGGATTTTCCTTTTTCAGATAAAAACGAAATGTTAGCTAGTTTAGAAAAGTGTAAAAATCTAAAGGGCGACTTCGCACTTTATCCAGGGCACGGAGAAAGTAGTACACTAGAGGCCGAGCAAAATAATATTAATTATTGGATAGATATAGTAAAAAATAGCTAAAAATTTCGGTGGTATTAATTTCAATTTTCAAACTTTTAAAATACACTTAATCGCTATTAAAAATTTATATTTTTTATAAAACTAAGAGTCAATCAAAAAGGGTAGATAAATTTTATATGGAGTCTATTAAATTTTAAAAGAGATCCGAGCGAAAGCTCGCTCGGATAAAGGTTTTAGAAGCTATATTTTGCTTCAAATCTTATACGATTTTGTTTAAAGCTTTCACCATCTTTTTTGTCTTTAGCAGCTGCATACCAAGTTAGGAAATTAAGCTTTTTGCTATATTTGTAGCTAGCTTGTGTATACCACTCATTTCTTTTTGCTCTCTCTTTATTAAGAGCATAGCTTGTGCCTTTACCTTGAGTATAACCAGCACCAAGACCAAATTTATCTATATCATATCCAGCATTAACAAACCAGTAATCGTTGTCACCTTTGATATTATTATAGTATTGTTTGCCACCACCACTCATTACGCTATTTAGTATTTTAGCTGGGTTGATTAGCTGGCCATTTGCATCGATTGATGTAAATGCGATTTTACCACTATTTCTAGCATCATTATCTTTATTTTTAGCGTCAAATTCTAAGTAGCCAGCATTAAATTTAGCACCAAATAGTTTTGTGCCAGCTTGAACAGCCCAAAAGTCAGCATCAGTTACTTTTTTGTGATCTGAATCACTATAAACATATTGACCTTTTAGGTTTAGGTTTATATCGTCGGTTACATTAAAGCTAAATGCTGCCTCAGCACCATAAAGTGTAGCAATTTCTTGTAGATTTGCAATAGCTACCTTAAACGATACTGGGTCGTAGCTACCAACTGCACCTAAATAATAGAGGTTAGCAGGAGCGTCATGGAATTTTGTACCATCCGTTACTTCTTTTAGGAAAGGTCCATCTACTTCATCACTATTGTTTTCTATGGCATCATAAGCAGCAGCTGTTAAAGTAAGACCAGATACATCTGTACTTACCACTTTTAGACCAGTAGCTGCTATATCACCATCATCATAGAAAGTTTTGATAAGTTGTTTACCAGCTGTAATAGTAGTGTTAGATACTTTGTATCCTAGATACATCTCATATACACCAAAAGAATTTGTTGTATTTGTTTTATCTGTACCAGTTGCTACTTTATCGCCTGAATCATCAGTGGCAGAATATCTTAGTCTTAAAACACCAAAAAAGTTATCGTCTATCGCAGCTTTAAATGCTGTCTCCATTCTAAACGCATGACCAGCACTATTACCCTTGACAGTATCAGCTGTAGTTTTTTTAGTACTATCATTTGTATAACGATATCTTGCAAATCCTGAAAGATCTACATTTTTTATAGCTTCTTCAAGTGGAGTTGCACTTGCAACGCTTGAAAATGCACCTAAAGCAACCAGAGCAGCTAAGCTAACTTTTGTAATTTTCATCTAAATCTCCTTTTGATAAAAAGTTTTGAAAGGATATTATCATAGAAAATTAATTTTATTGCTTAATTTTTCTTAAAAATTTAAAAAATGTTACCAATTATTTACCAAAATAGGATAATGAGATAAAGATTGTCTTTTTAAAATTTCACTTTATTTGGGAGTAATTGCAAGAAAATCAAAAATTTTTACTTACTTTTAGCTATTATCTTTAGCTTCTTCTCGTTCTTTTTTCTGCCTTATAGCAGCTTCTTTTTGGATATTTTTTTGTTGAGCCAAGAAGATATGCTCTTCAAGTGTGACAAGTTGAAATATTCCTTCAAAAATTTTTATATCTTTAACATATCCAAGTACTTTCACTTCTCTTTTTCTGCTCTCTTCAAATCTTGCTTGCGCGTCAAATTCCACCACGTCACCAAGCTTTAGCGGTCCAAAGAAATTTATCCTAGCACCGATACTAACGCAAAATTCTTCATTTATGGCTAAAAGCGCAGCGTGATTTGCCCCCATAAAAACAAACCCACTATGAATAAGCCCCTCAGTATCGCACACCATATCATCCGTAGTAAAAAATCTAGTCTTTGCGTGATTTTTTTCAAGTAAAAATGCCGTTCCACTAAAATTTAGCTTTGCAAGTGGAGCAGTTTTGATCTCGTTTCTTAATGGGTTTTCATCTTCTGGTAAGATTATTTGCGATTCATCTTTTGTATCATAGATATTTTCTTCTGCCATTTTTATCCTTAAATTTTAACTCTAACATATGCTCTTTTTGGCGCTGGGTAGCCCTCGACTGTTTTTGTACTGTCATTTGGGTCTAAGAAATTTCCAAGGCTCTCGCCATCTATCCACTGTGTTTTTCGCTGCTCATTTAGATCAGTAGCCTTTGTTTCAAGCAGGGTAAAATCCCTAAATTTAGCTCTCTCGCACCAGTTTTGTAATGCCGAGAGAGTCGGTACAAAGTAGATATTTGGAATTTTCGAATACCTATCTTTTGGGCTAAGCGCAAAATCGCCATCCATATCAATATACATAGTATCTAAAAATAGCTCGCCGCCTGGATTTAGCGCAGTTTTTAGCTCTTTTAGCATTTTTATAGGATCGCTTCTGTGATATATCACGCCAAGGCAAAAAATGGTGTCAAATTTCGCTCCAAACTCTGGCAAGCCCTCAACGCCAAGAAGCTCATAAGCGATATTTGAGCGGATAAATTTATTTAAAAAAGCAAACTGCAAATATGTATGCACACTAGGATCAAAGCCGGTTATGCTTTTTGGACCGTATTCAAGCATCTTAAACATATAATATCCATTGTTGCAACCAACATCAGCCACGCTTTTGCCAGCTAAATTTAGATGTGGGGCGAGGATATTAAATTTAATAAAACTTTGCCACTCGCTATCTATATATATATCATCAATTTCAAATGGCCCTTTTCGCCAAGGCTTTAGGCTAAGGGCGAGGTCATAAATTTCATCTTTTTTGGCTTGGTCTAAATTTTTAAATTTCACATTTACACTATCTTTTAGCTCAAGCTCGCAGTCAAAATTTGCTAAATTTTCTATCCTATTAAAAATTTGCTTTTGCTGCTCATTAAATTTACTAAGATTCACGCTATTTCCAGTCGACGATGTTGTGTGGGCACTCTTTTTGGTAGGTGCCAGTCGCGTCATAATACTCTTTACAGTCATTATAATATTGAGTCGAAACTCCGCGCTCATTCATGTAAAGACAACCGTTGCAAAATAACGCTATAAAGCCTAAAAATATAATCTTTTTCATGTGGCGGATTTTATCATAAATAAAATTTTTATGCTAGAATAGCAGGCAGTTTTAGAGCCAAGTTTGGCTAATATTAAGCAAAAAAGGCATTTTATGCAAAGAAGAGATTTTTTTAAATTCAGTAGTTTTTTAGGTGCAGCTAGTCTGCTTCCAAATGTTAGTTTAGCTAGCGATGAACCAGCAAACCCAGTAGTTAGAAATTTCGACGTAAATTTCAAACATTTCTTACTTGAAAAGGGCAAAAGCTCAAGAATTTGGCTACCGCTCCCACTAAGCACCACTTATCAGCAACTAACCCAAGACTACGTCATAAACACAACCGCTAAAAACGTCTATATTTCAGATACGCTAATACCTACAATGTATGCTGATTTTGAAGAAAATGAGCCAAGACCTATCTTAAATGTGCAGTTTAAAATTCAAACAACAGAGCGTAACACTGACTTTAGCAAGGTAAATTACGATCCAAATGAGAAGGTTGATCCTGCAGTTTTAGAGTTTTTAAAACCAACTTCACACATCCCAACTGACGGCGTAGTAAGAGCAAAAGCGCTAGAGATTATCGGCGATACTAAAGGCGATTTGGAGCGTGCAAAAGCGATCTATACGTGGGTTGCAAATACTATGCAGCGTGATAACAGCATCCTAGGATGCGGCACAGGTGACGTTAAAGCCATACTTGAAAGTGGCAAACTAGTTGGCAAATGCACCGATATAAACTCAGTTTTTGTGGGACTCTGCAGATCAGTTGGCATACCTGCTAGAGAAATTTTTGGCATTAGAGTTGGTCAGTCTAGATTTTCAGACCAGATGGGTAGCGCAAAAGACGGCGTGGCTAAAATTTCAGGCGGACAGCACTGCAGGGCTGAGTTTTACCTAAAAGGCTATGGTTGGATACCAGTTGATCCAGCTGACGTTACAAAGGTAAGACTTGGTGAAAAGCTTACAAACGACGACGCTAAAATCGTAGCTGTTAGGGATTATTGCTTTGGTAACTGGGAGATGTGCTGGATAGGCTTTAACTACGGCCGTGACTTTATCTTAAAGCCAACCCCAGAGCAAACTCCACTAAACAACTTTGGCTATCCATACGCTGAGGTTGATGGCAACACGCAAAACTACTATTCGCCAAAAGAATTTAGCTACGACTACGTATCAACAGAGCTAAAATGAGAGCCTTTTGGCTGATACTAACATCCATAGGTAGTGCTATCGGCGCTACCTTGTGCTGCTTGCCGGCACTTCTTTTTCTGCTTTTTGGCACATCTTTTTCATTTCTATCTTGGACACAAAATTTATACGAGTACCGCGTGCCTTTAAGCGTCGTGGCAGTCATTTGCTTTGTGATCTCAGGTATCGCTCTGTTTTACAAGCCAAAAAGCTGCAACCTAAGCTATAAAAAGAAAAAATGGATACTTATATATATACTTTTTGGAGTGATTTTGCTTTTACTCCTTACATATCCAGAGCTTTTAGGAGAAATTTATGCGTAAAATTTTAGTTTTAGTCCTTCTTGCACTTAGTTGCTACGCTGAGAAAACTATAGAAATTTCAGTGCCTAGCATGCACTGTCCGCTTTGCACGGCGATAGTAAGAAAGGCCGCACTTAGCGTTGAGGGCGTAAAAAAGGCAGACGTATCGCTAAAAGAGCGAAAAGCTGTCGTTATAGCAGATGACAAGGTTGATGAAAAAGAGCTTTTAAAGGCGGTCGATGCGACTGGCTATAAGGGCGAGATAAAATAAATTTAAAGGAGGCAAATATGTCAAATAGTGAAATTTTAAAGAAATTTGAGACACTTTCTGCGATACCGCACTGCAGTTATGAGACCGATAAGATGCGTGATTTTTTAGCTGATTTTGCAAAAGATAAGGGCTGTGAGGTTACAGTCGATAACTTTGGCAACATTCATGCGTTTAAAGGTAAGCCAAAAATTTGCTTGCAAAGCCACTACGATATGGTCTGCATGGGTGATGCTCCAAATATTGAGATAGTTTATGGCGATGATGGCTACATGAGAGCTAAAAACTCATCTCTTGGCGCAGATAATGGCATCGGCGTAGCTATCATGATGCAGATGATAAGCGAATTTGACGACATAGAGTGTCTCTTTACAAACAATGAAGAAGTCGGCATGATCGGAGCTACTGGCTTTAAGGGTGAGTTAAAAGCCGATAAGCTTTTAAATTTAGACAGCGAAGAGGACGATAGAGTCACTATCGGCTGTGCTGGCGGTGTAAATTTATTTGCCACTATCGCACTAAATAGTAAAAAAACAAAAGGGAACACGCTTTATGAAGTAAAAGTAAGCGGACTGCCTGGCGGACACTCTGGCAATGAGATACACAAAAATATCCCAAATGCAATCAAGGTTTTGGCGGCATTTGTGACTAAAAATGGCTGCAAGCTTGTTAAATTTGAAGGTGGCGAGCGAAGCAACTCTATCCCAAGTGGCGCAACAGCTCTTGTGCTAAGCGACAAAGAGCTAAAAAGCGAGTGTGAAAATTTAAGTGTGAAAAAGCTTGGCATGGGTGAAGAAATTTTAGAAAATGGCGAGAAAATTTTAGCTCTTATTAACTCATTTTCTCAAGGCGTAAGAGCCTATAACTGCGAGCTAGGCATACCACAAGATAGTGTCAATCTCTCACTTGCAAAGATCAAAGATGATGGCATACTTGAAGTGGAGTTTTTCGCTAGGTCTATGAGCAAAGACGGGCTAAATAGGATGGAATTTGAAATTTCAGAGCTTGCAAAAGCACTTGGCTTTAGCGTCATTGCAAAAGATAGAAACCCTGCTTGGAAGCCTATAAATGATAAATTTGCAAACGATATCTTAGAAGAGCTAAAAATTTATAAGCCAAATGCAAGGATAACAGCCGTTCACGCTGGTTTAGAGTGCGGCGTGCTTTTAGAGAAAAAAGCGGGTCTTAGCGCTTGCTCAATAGGACCAAACATCCACTCACCTCACTCAACAAGAGAATGCTGCGAAGTTGAATCTACACTTTTTATAGAAAAAGTAGTTCGCGGTATCGTTAAAAAATACAACTCATAAAAAATAAAATTTGCTAGAAATTTCTAGCAAATTTTGGATTTTGAAGATTTAGGATTTACCCGCAAACGCGAGCAAATTTATATTATTTTCCAAACTCATAAACGATCTTGCCACTTTTTATCGTGGTGGTCGCTGCGCCTTTTAGTTTTTTACCAAAGAGTGGAGAATTTATAGATTTTGAGCGGTTTATCTTTTCATCATAAACGTACTCAATCTCAGGATCGATCACTGCAATGTCAGCCAGCATGCCCTCTGCGAGCTTACCCTTGTCTTTTAAATTTAGCATCTTGGCTGCATTTGTCGATGTTAGCTCCACCATGCGCTCTAAGCTTATAACGCCCTCATTTACGAGCTTAAGAGTGAGTGGCACAAGGGTTTGAAGTCCGATGATACCAAATGGCGCCTTGTCAAATTCCACTATCTTTTCATCTGTGTGGTGCGGTGCATGATCGGTTGCGATGACGTCTATGAGGCCACTTTTTAGCGCCTCTCTCACAGCTTTTACGTCGCTTATCTCACGAAGTGGCGGTGACATTTTGAAATTTGTATCGTAAGCATTTTTCAAAATTTCATCATCGCTAAAACTAAAATGGTGTGGTGTGGCCTCGCAAGTGATGTTTATGCCCTCTTTTTTGCCCATTTCGATGATCTTTAGCGAGTACTCCGAGCTTACGTGAGCGATGTGGATGTGCGCTTTAGTAAGCTTTGCAAGTAGCATATCACGGCTCACTGCGATCTCCTCTTTCTCCCTTGCCATGCCACGAAGGCCAAGGATCGCCGAGACCTTGCCCTCGTGCATGACGCCCTGCCTGCAAAGCGAGCAATCCTCTGAGTGGCTTATACAAAAGCTACCAAACATGCTTGAATACTCAAGTGCCGCTCTCATCACGCTTGAGCTAGTCACTGGTAGGCCATCGTCACTAAATGCAACTGCTCCAGCCTCTATAAGATCGCCCATTTCAACGATCTCATTGCCACCAAGTCCTTTGCTGATGGCTGCTATTGGCAAAAGATCGATCAGTCCGCAGTTTTTAGCCTTTTCTATCATTGCCCTTGTGATTGAGGCGTTGTCATTTACTGGGTTTGTGTTAGCCATGCAAAGGCAGGTGGTCACTCCTCCAGCTACGGCTGCCTGCGAGCCTGAGATGATGTCGTCTTTGTACTCTTGACCAGGATCGCGAAAGTGCACGTGCATATCGATAAGTCCTGGCATGACTAGCTTGTTTGTAGCGTCGATGACCTTATCAGCCTCAAATTTCTCACTTCCGATTTTGGCTATTTTGCCGTTTTCTATTAGGATATTTGCCTTAAATTTCTCGTCGCTATTTACGATAGTGCCGTTAATTATTGCTATTTTCATCGTTAGCCCCTATTTTTTGCAAGCGTATTTAGTATCGCCATTCTTATAGCAACGCCGTTTTCAACTTGATTTAGTATGACTGAGTGCGTGCCATCAGCCACGTCAGAGTTTAGCTCTACACCCCTATTTATCGGTCCTGGATGCAGTACGATCGCGTCGGGTTTTGCTAGCTTTATCCTATTTTTATTTAGTCCAAAGAATTTTGAGTACTCCCTCGAGCTCGGAAATGCCACGTCTGCACCGCCGCGCTCTAGCTGGATGCGAAGCATGATGATGACATCACTGCCCTCGCAGGCTTCTTCCATATTTTTGCAAATTTGAGACTCAAAGACCTCAGCATCTTTTGGCATCATCATCCTTGGCGCAAAGAGCTTTAAATTTATGCCAAATTTCTTCATCGCCCAGATGTCAGACCTTGCCACGCGGCTTCTAGCGATATCGCCGATGATCGCCACGTTTAAATTTTTATCTAAAATTTTGCCATGCTCTCTTAGTGTGAAAAGATCAAGCAGAGCTTGGCTTGGATGCTCATTTGTACCGTCCCCTGCGTTTACGACGCTAGCCTCTGTCCTATCAGCTGCAAATTTCGCAGCTCCAGAGCTTGGATGACGAAGCACGATGATGTCACTTCTCATAGCAGCCATGTTGTTCATCGTGTCATTTAGGCTCTCGCCCTTTGTCACACTCGAGCTTGATGAGCTGAAATTTATCGTATCAGCCCCAAGTCTCTTTGCTGCGATCTCAAAGGATGTTCTAGTTCTTGTCGAGTTTTCATAAAATGCGTTGATCGTGGTCTTTCCACGAAGGTAGTCATTTTTTTTCACTTGGCTTAAATTTAGCTCCTTAAACTCTTTCGCCGCCTCTAGAAAATATAAAATTTCTTCCTTGCTAAGCTCTCTAGTTCCTATCAAATCTTTATGTTTGTAGCCCATTTTAAGCCTCTTAAATTTATTTTGTCACAAAGTCGCAAGCTGGTTGGTAGCCGTTATCACAAGCTTTTTTAAATAAAGCTTTTGCTTTTTCTTCGTTCTTTGCTTCATTTCCATCTTTATCTTTTATTAGGCCATAAGCGATCATTTCGCCTAGTTTTTCGCAAGCCATACCCTCGTTTTCGTCACACATTTTTGTAAAAATTTTCTCAGCCTGAACTCTATCTTTTGCTACACCGTCGCCGTTAAATAGCATGATCGCATTCATCGTGCAAGCTTTTTTCTCGCCCTCTCCGCAAGCCTTGTTGAAATAAAGATAAGCTTCATTGAAATTTTTCTTTGCATAAAGCTCGTTTGCTTTGTCTAAATTTTCATTTGCCATAGCATTTAACGCAAAAACTGCTGCCACTAAAACTAAAATTTTCTTCATTTTCTTTCCTTATTTAAATAATTTCGAATGATGTTTTTTCATATATTCAACTATCTCTATGACCTCGTCGCTTCCGCTAGCGTCAGAATTTTCTAACGCATCATCGATGCACTCAACATAAAGATTTGCCGCCTCTTCAAGTTTGTCTTTTTTTACTCCAGCATAGTAGAACATCGCCTCAAGCACCATACTAAGCTCATAGCTAAGTTCTTCTACGCTTACCTCTTCTTCTTTCATATATCCTCCTGTGTTTTTTTGGTTATTAGATCTACTATCTGGGCTTTAATCGGCTCATAGCTAAAGCTATCTTTAAAATTTGCAAATAATCCACCGCTTGCGTTCACGTGTCCGCCACCGCCAACTAGGTGCTTTGCCATGGCGCTAACGTCAAGCTTGCCATTTGCACGAAAACTTAGCGTTTTTTTGTTTGTTACATCGATAAAGAAGTCAAATTCAGGATTTGCCACTAAAAAGTCGTTGCCAATAACCGAAACGTTGCCGATATTGTAGGTTAAAATTCCTTTATGATCTTTATAGTTTATGCTAAATTTCTCTTTATTTTCACTAAGTTTTTTTACGACGTAGTTTGAGATTAGATTACTTAACGTATCGTCTTTGTCCTCTTTGAAAAACGACTTCTTAATCGCATGTACCTGCATATCAAGCCCGATATAGTCGTTTCTCTCGTTAAAAAATTTGCTAGCTTCTTTTAAAAGATGATCCATATAGAGGTTATTTTCAGCTTCAAACATCACTTTATTTATCTCTTTAGCATTTGCAACAAGCCCCAAGCAGACCTTTCCCATCTCAAAATTTTTATCATCTTTTAGCCAGATATCTACGGCATTTACGACGTCACTAAAAATTTCAAGCTCTTTATTTTTACCAAAAATTCCTGCAAAAAAGTCATAAGTGATCTTTGTAGCGCACCTTGAACTATCCAAAAAATACCACGGATAGGCGCTTGCACACTCTGCACCGCTTTGGTGATGATCAAGCAAAAATAGCTTTATATTTTTACCTTCTATCATCTCAGTAAAACTCTCGCACTGAGCTAGAGTTAAATTTAGATCAGTAATCAAAATGATGTTTTTATCATCGTTTGAGGCATCTATCTCAGCTAAAATTTGAGCAAATTTATCATCTATCTCTCTGCCGTAATTTGAGTTTAAAAATTTCACATCTTTGAAGTAAAAATTTGTTATGTATTGCGCGCCGTATCCGTCAAGATCGGTGTGCGAGAGGTGATAAATTTTCATCTTTTTCCTTTATAAATTTTCTATTTCTATGACGCCAACCGTTTCAAATGGCGTATTTGCCGAGATCTCAGCAAAGCTTAGCACCACTATATCGATGGCAAAATTTGCGCAGATATTTGCTATAAATTTTCTTAGGCTTGGCTCCACGCAAAGCACCATTTCGCCGTGCTGACTCATCGGACGTTTCTCTTTTTCATGTCTTAGAGCCTGAACGATCGATGAAGTTTGAGCTACATTTATCATCAGGTGATACGCACCGTCTTTATACTGCACCGCGTCCATAAGCTTTTGCTGTGCAGTACTATCTAAAATGTAAAAATTTAGCTGACCTTTCTCATCGACATAAAGCGAAGTGATGACACGTGAGAGCGCTGCGCGCACGTGCTCGATGATCATATCTAAGTTTTTGCTAACCTCGGCGATGTCGCTAATTGATTCAAGTATACTAAGTAGGTCTTTGATCGGTATATTGTCTTTAAGCAGCGCTTTTAAAACCTTTTGGATCAAATTTATAGGTGCGATCCTTAGCGTATCCTCGACTACAACTGGGTAGTCGATCTTTAGTTTGTCTAATAAATTTTGCGTCTCTTGGCGAGTTAGAAGCTCAGCTGCATTTTGCTTGATAAGCTCACTCATATGCGTTGATATGACGCTTGCAGGATCAACTATCGTGTAGCCGCTAAGTATGGCGTCCTCTTTGACGCTAGCATCGATCCAGAGTGCGTCCAGCCCAAAAGCTGGCTCTTTTGTCGGAATCCCCTCGATATCTTCGCTAACTAGTCCACTATCCATCGCTAGAAATTTATCCGCATAAATTTCACCCTGACCGATCACGATACCTTTTAGCTTAAAGCGGTACTCGTTTGGCGGTAGTTGAAGGTTGTCACGAATTCTTATCTTTGGCATCAAAAAGCCAAGACTTGAAGCGATATTTCGCCTCATAGCACGAATCCTCTCAATGAGATCCACATCAGCTAGCTTTAGTAGGCCATATCCAAGGTCGAGCTCTAAAATTTCAAGCTTCAAGATATCATTTATCTTCGTCTCTTCTTCTCTTGCGATCTCTTCATCGCTCTTCTTTGGCACCTTAGTAGTGGCACTACTAGCAGCTGCCCCTGCCCCACTTTGCGTAGCGGCTCCAGCTTTTTTAGAAGCTGTTTTATCTTTTGACGCAAGGCTTAAATTTAGCCCGCCATCTTTGGTCTGCTTGATGATGTAGCCAAGTCCCAAAAATAGCACTGCAATAAAGCCAAGAGAAAGAGTTGGAAGTCCAGGGACAAGGGCAAACATAAATAGTATGAAGCCCACTATCAACAAGGTTTTATAATCCCCTAAGAGCTGATTTAATGTGCCTTCTGCAAAATCCTCATCGTCCTTGCTAGCCCTTGTGATAATGATAGCAGTCGCTGTTGATGTGATAAGTCCTGGGATCTGGCTCACAAGGCCATCACCGATAGTTAGGATCGTATAATACTGAGCCGATGTCGCCATATCAAGGCCGTGCTGAAACGAGCCGATAGCAAAGCCACCGATGATGTTGATGATAGTGATGATGATGCCAGCTACGGCGTCACCTTTTATAAATTTAGACGAACCATCCATCGCGCCGTAGAAATTTGCCTCGCCGATGATGGCTTGACGTCTTTCACGCGCTGTTTTTTCGTCAATCAAACCTGCGTTTAAATCCGCATCTATCGCCATTTGCTTACCTGGCATCGCATCAAGTGTAAAACGAGCTTGCACCTCGCTCACACGGGTTGAGCCCTTTGTTACGACCATGAAATTTATGAGCACCAAGATACAAAATACGATGGTGCCGATGACGAAGTTGCCACCAACGACAAAATTTCCAAAGCTTGAGATGATCTCACTGACCGCTTCTGGGCCGTTGTGACCTTCACTTAAAATCATACGTGTGGTTGCTATGTTTAGCGAGAGACGAAAAAGCGTGATGATGAGAATGAGCGTCGGAAATGTACTAAGATCGGTTGGTTTTGGCACATAAATCGAAATTAAGATTATAAGCACAGAAATCGAGATCGAAAGTGCCAGGAAAAAGTCAAGCACCGCGCTTGGAAGCGGTACAATGATGATAGCAAGGATGGCAACAATGATACCAACGATACTAAGACTTTTAAACTTAACAATTGGCGCAATAAACGGTGCAATAAGAGTTAAGATATTATTTTTTTGCTTTGCCAATTCTACTTCTTAACGATGTCACTTAGCTTGATCGCATCAAGCATCTCGTCGATCTTGCTTTGAAGACCACTAAACATCGACCAAATTTGACAGCTTGAGGCTTTATTTGACGGGCAGCCATCTGCAGAAGATGAGCACTCAAAGACATTAAGTTCACGTTTTTCAGCGCACTCTATTATCTTTTTTATGCTTAAATTTTCAGGTTCGTTATTTAGCGCGAAACCGCCATTTGCCCCTTTAAACGACTTTAAAATTCCATCTTTTGCAAGATTTTGTAAAATTTTGGCTAAAAAGCTTTTTGAAATTTTAAGTTCATTAGAGATCGTATCAACATCAACTGGAGATGATTTTTGAGATATTAAAATAAGTGAAAGTAGAGCATATTCGCTTGCCTTTGTAAAAAGCATTTATCTTCCTTAGGTCTTTAAATAGCCCTAATTTTATAAAATTTTTACTGCATTTTTCATTAATTTTTAAAAAGCGTAGTTTTATCTAACTTTATGTTTTAAATGCTATAATCGCTCTTTCAAAATTCACCAATCAGGAGGTCATTATGGCTTTGGATTCGGCTAAAAAAGCTCAAATAGTTGCGAAATTCGCTAGAAAAGAGGGAGATACAGGCTCTCCAGAAGTTCAAATAGCTCTTTTAACAGCTAGAATAACTGAACTTACAGAACACCTTAAAATTTTCAAAAAAGACTTTTCATCACGTTTAGGTCTTTTGAAACTAGTTGGTCAAAGAAAAAGACTTTTAAAGTATCTTAAAAATAAAGACTATACTACATATTCAAAACTAATCTCTGAGCTTGGCTTAAGAGATAAATAATCACGGAGAGCGACTGCTCTCCATTTAAATTCGTTTCCTTATATTTTATTAATTCTGTTTCTTTAACTTTCTATTTCATTACTAAATTTTTTATTTTAAGTATTAATTTATCTCTCTTTAATACTACTAATCTTTTTTAATAAGGTTAAATCAAAATTAGTTTTTTTGTTTTAGTTTAAATAACAATTTTAAGTATTTTGTTATTTATTTACTAAAATATTAAATTTATACAAAATTTATATTTGTCATAAAACCCTAAAATAAGCGATTTTTATAAATTAATTTAACTTTAACTTAAAATATAAATTTATTTTTATAGATAAATAATTTTTATTAAAGATTAAGAATCTGACTACTAATATTACCCATATAGAAATATGCAAATATTGCATAGTAAAGGAGAAAATGATGAAAGAAGGCAAAGTCATCTGTCCTTATTGTGGGACGGGCTGTCAGGTTACCTTACATGTGGAAAATAACGTCGTTCGTGCCGCAACTGGCGTTGGAGACAATCCAGTCAATCAAGGAAATTTATGCTTAAAAGGCTTTTACGGCTGGGACTATGTAGCAAGTCCGGACAGACTTACAAAACCACTCATCAGAAAGAAAAACGGTGTGTTTTCAAAAGATGGCGAATTTGAAGAGGCCAGCTGGGACGAGGCACTTGATCTTGTTGTAGAGAAAATGAAAGAGACCAAAGCAAAATATGGCCCAGACGCATTAGCTGGAAATTTCTCAGCACGTTGTACACTTGAGGACAACTACGTTGCTCAAAAATTAATGCGTGCAGTAATTGGCACAAACAACGTCGATCACTGCGCTAGAATTTGATACGCTCCGACAGCAGCAGTACTTGCTAAAACAATCGGAAACGGAGCTGCCACAAATAGCTTTACGGAGATTGGCACTTATAGTAACTGTATATTAATGATAGGCTCAAATCCAGAAAATGGTCACCCAATCGCAGCTATGCACATCCAAAGAGCGCTAAATCGCGGCGCAAAACTGATCGTTATTGATCCTATTAAGACTGAGTTTGCAAGCAGAGCAGACATTCACTTACAGCTAGAGCCAGAGCACAATATCCCAGTTATCAATGCACTTCTTTATACTATCATCGAAGAAGGCCTTGTAAATGAGGAATTTGTAAGAGATCACACAATCGGCATTGAGTATGTCAAGGAGGCTGTAAAAGACTATGCTCCAGAGGTCGTGGCCAAATACACAAGGCTAAATCCAGAGGATATCAGAGCGGCTGCTAGAATGTACGCTACCACAAAGCCAGCTGTCATCACTCACGGCATGGGTGTAACTCACTTTAACCACGGCGTTGGCGGAGTTTGCGACGTATCAAATTTATTCTTGATCACTGGTAACATCTGCGAGCTTGGCACAGGCGACCTGCCACTAAGGGGCCAAGAGAATGTTCAAGGCTGCTGCGATATGGGTGTTTTGCCAAATATCTTCCCAAATCTTGGCTCAGTCACTGATCCAGAACAAAGAGCTTGGTTTGAAAAAATGTGGCACCTAGAACCTGGATTTTTGAGCTCAAAAATAGGCGTTCACAAAACCGAAGTACCTGATGCGATCCTTGATGGCAAAGTGCATTTCTTCTGGACTATCGGCGAAAATCCAGTCATCTCTGAACCAAATACAAACCACTTCTTAAAAGGTATCGCTCATGTTGATTTCTACGTCGTGCAAGATCTATTCTTAACTGAGACTTCACTAAAAGCTGATGTCATACTTCCAGGTGTTGCAAGTAGTGAGAAAGAAGGACTTTATACAAACGCAGAGCGCCGCGTACAGCACAACGAAGCAGTCATCACACCTCCAGGAGATGCTAGACAAGACTGGTGGATCGTTTGCGAGATCGCACGCCGTTTAGGTGCAACAGAGGGATTTAACTTCAACTCACCAGAAGAAATTTGGGAAGAAGTTAGAAAATGCGACCCAAGACGATATGGTGGCATGAGTTATTACCGTATCAAAAAATATCATGGACTTCACTGGCCATGTCCAAATGAAGATGACATGGGCGGTCAGAGCCTCTATCTTGATAAGAAATTTTTCACACCTGATGGCAAAGGTCGTTTTGTGCCATGACTCTTTGTGGATAAGGCCGATAAGATCGAAAGTGCAAAACTTGAGTTTGCTAAGAAGATGAATATGTCGCCTGAGTATCCTATCATGGCTGGCTCAGTCGATGAAAAGACTGACGATGAGTATCCGATACAGCTTCTAACCACTAGAAAGGTCTATCAATACACCGTTGGCACTATGACAAGACGCTCACGAGCGATTGAAGAAGGCGGAGATAGCATCGGACCTATCGCCGAGATGAATCCAGCACTTGCAGCAAGATACGGTTTAAAACAAGGCGACTTCATCAAAGCATGGAGTAGATACGGCTACATTGTCGTAAAAGCTGAAGTAACAGACATCGTGCCTGATGGCATCATCCAGATGACTTTCCACTACTGGGAGAGCTCTTGCAATGAGTTAACAAGCAGCGGTTGGGACTACATCAGTAAGACTCCGACATTTAAAGCAGCTATTCAGATCAAAAAGATCGATGAAGAAGAATTTTTACGAGTTCGCGAACTAAAACGCATAAAATTCCAAACTTCAAAGATCATCTACGACGACTTCCACCATCACGGAAATGCAGCGATAAATGAGTAAATTTAGCGGGTAACTCCCGCTAAATTTCTTTACTACCAAATTTCATAATCCAAAAATTTTGACATTGCGAAGCCAAAAAATCTAAATTTTAACTTTACTGTTTGTAGTTAAATTTTATATTAAACACAAAAGCAGATATTTTTAAATTTATTTAAACGCCAAAAAACTCATAAAATTTCCCCATTTAAATGTACTCTCGACTCGCTTAAAGCCAGCATTTAGGGCTAAATTTCTATTTTCTTCTTCGGTGTATGGCACCAGCACATTTTCAAGCGCCTCTCTTTTTTGAGCGATCTCGTAGCGTGAGTAGCCTTGCGCCTGCTTGTAGTCTTCATAAATTTCTATGACACTTTTAGTAAGCTTTTTATCTTCAAAGATGATCTTTTCGCTAAACAAAAAAACTCCATTTTCATTTAGTCCGTTATAAATTTTTTGCACCAGATCAGCTCTTTTTGGTGGTCTAATAAACTGCAAAGTATAGTTTGCTAAAACTGCATCAAAGCCCGCTAGCTCGCACTTTAAAATATCATCAAGTAAAAATTTTATCTTTGCCCCATAAGCTTTTGCCTTGTTTTTGGCATTTGCTAGCATAGCTTCAGAGTTATCCACGCCGCTTAGCACGAGATCGTTTCTAAGATTATTTAGTAAAAGTAAGCTATTTGCCGTCGAGCAGCCAAGGTCGCATACACTTGCATCTTTTGGCAAAATTTTAGCTAGCAGTTTTGCGTTTAGATTTGAGCTCACATCGTAAAATGGCACCGAGCGCGAGATCATATCATCAAATACGCTCGCCACAAAGTCGTCAAACTCGAACTGCTTACTTATAGGCTCTTTAAAAATTTCATCTCTCATATGCCGGCTCCGTATCCATCAAAGTATCTCATTGTCTCATTGCCAAAAAGATCGCACACTCCAACACAAGCTCTAGCCCCGTTTATATCGCATTTGATCTGTTCTTTTAGCTCTTCAAGTGTGTTAAATTTCTTATTATCTCGCAAACGTTTTATAAAACAAACCGCGACATGCTTCGCTACTTTTGGTGCGACTTCGTCTAAGATGTGTGTCTCGACGCTAAAATTTCCATCTGTGCTAAGCCTATTGCCTATAAATGTGACCGAGCCGTAGGTATATGAGCCTATCCTAGTTCTTGTGGCGTACACACCGTCTTTAGGCAAAAGATAATTTTTTACATCCAAATTTAGCGTGGCAACCAGCTCTTTTGCGCCGATACCCTGCCCTTTTATCACGTTACCCTCGATCGAGTACTCCCTGCCTATTAGCCTGTTTGCCTCATCGATGTTGCCTTGGCGTATCAGCTCTCTGATGGATGAGCTATGCACGCCCATGCCGTCATAACAAACCTCATCAACGACAACCACCTCTCCATCAAAAATTCTTTTCAGATCGTGCTTGTCCCACGCTCTGTTTCTGCCAAATCTAAAATCAAATCCAACAACGATCTTTTTTAAATTTTTAAAATCATGTTTTAGCAGCGCGATAAATTCCTCACCGCTAAGCCCTTTAATGGTATCAAAATCATATAAAAAGCAAGGATAATTTGAGTACTCCGCTCGCTTTAGCTTTGGCGTGATGTTGGCTTTATTTTTATCGATCACGACAAGTCCGCCAAACTCGCCAAGCTGCTTTAAAAGCTGTTTATGCCCTCTATGCACGCCGTCAAAATGCCCGATCGCAACGGCAGTGATGTTATCTTTTGTTAAAAGCGTAGAAAAATTCGGCATTTCCCTCTTTCCCTTTTACTTCGCACTCTTTGCAAGCTATCATTTTAAATCCTAAGCTATTAGCCATCACTTCAAATCTCTTCATCGCTAAATTTATAGCTTTCATATCAGTGACGACACCTTTTTTATTTCGTTTTACGCCAACACCCACTTCAAACTGCGGTTTAAAAAGCGTGATAATGAGCGAATTCTCACTTGCTAGCTCACAAATGGCAGGCAAAATTTCAGCCAAAGAGATAAAGCTCACGTCACAAGTTATTAGATCAAATTTATTTTGGTGTGTTTTGGCAAACTCCCTGACGTCAGTTTTTTCATAAATTTTTACTCGCTCATCGCCTCTTAGGCTAGTGTCCAGCTGATCGGTGCCAACATCGACGCCAGTCACGCTCTTTACGCCACGCTCAAGCAAAATTTGCATAAAGCCACCAGTTGAACTGCCGATATCAAGTGCGTTTTTGCCTGCTAGATCAAATTTCATCGCCTCTAAAAAGCTCTTTAGCTTCAAAGCACCTCGCCCAACGTAAATTTCATCAAGCAGTGAAATTTTAGCCTCGCTAACCTCGCTTGAAACCTTGGTGCAAATTTCGCCGTTTGTTAGCACCTTGCCAGATTTTATAAGCTCGCTCGCCTTGTTTCTACTTATGTTTAAAACGCTTGCGACGTAGTTATCAAACCTCAAGTTTTAGCCTCTCATATTCGCTCTCATCGATCACCGGCACGCCTAGCTCATTTGCTTTTTCTAGCTTACTGCCAGCCTCCTCGCCAGCTAGCACGAAGTCCGTTTTTTTAGAAACTGAGCCAGAAACCTTTGCGCCAAAGCTCTCAAGCTCGGCTTTTATCTCATCTCTTGGGCGACTTAGCGTGCCAGTTATAACGACAGTCTTGCCGCTTAGTGCATTTGAGATGCTCTGCACCTGCGTCACGCTTGGCTGCACGATCTGGCTTAGTGCTAAAATTTCGTCCCTATTTACCTCGGCAAAGTCTGTTAAACTATTTGCCATCTCCGCACCAAAGCCTTCAAGCGAGACAAGCTCATCAAAGCTAGCATCAAGCCAGCCATGTCCAAAGCTACTTGCAAGCTTTTTAGCCGCCACCTCGCCGATGTGCTCGCAACCAAGGCCGGTGATAAAGCGCGATAGCTCCGCACCTTTGCTAGCTTCGATCGCATTTAAAAGGTTATTTATCTTTTTATCTTTAAAGCCCTCAAGCGCAATGAGATCATCAAATTTAAGGCCGTAAATGTCTTTTATGCAGGAAATTAGCCCCTTGTCAAATAGCAAATTTACGATCGCATCGCCAAGACCGTCTATATTTAAGCATTTTTTCGATGCGTAGTGAATTATTGAGCCTACCACTCTTGCCCTGCAGCTTAAATTTTGACACTTTACAAAGACCCCTTCATCAAGTAGGTGCGAGCCACAAACTGGACAAAATTTTGGCCTATCTATCGCCTCTTCGCTGCCATCGCGCCTATCCTTATAAACCTTTGTGATCTTTGGTATGACATCTCCTGAGCGGATAATGCCGATATAGTCGTTTTTCATCACTCCAAGGCGCTCTATTTCATCAAAGTTATGAAGCGTGGCAGATTTCACATTTGCGCCATCTATATTTACCTCATCAAGCACGCCAACAGGAGTTACTACACCGCTTCTACCAACCTGAAGTGCAACATCTTTTAGCCTAGTCACCTTTTCAATAGCTGGAAATTTAAACGCCACCATAAATTTTGGAAATTTAACAGTATAGCCCAGCTCTTCGCAGCGTGTGAGATCGTTTACACGTATCACCATACCATCCATCATCACGCTTTTTGAGTCACGATTCGCCAAAAGCTCGTTGTATGCAGCCTCAAGCTCGTCTTTTGTTAAAATTTTAAAAAAATCATCTCTTTCAAAGCCAAGATCACGCACAAATTTCATCACCTCGCTGTGATCTTTTAGCCCAAGGCTCTGCTCTCCAACGCCCCACGGTATGAAAAGTAGCTTTCTTTTAGCAGTCACTGCGCTATCAAGCTGTCTTAGACTACCAGCTGCGGCGTTTCTAGGGTTTGAAAGTGGTGCCTCGCCCTCTTTTGCGCGCTCTGCGTTTAGTAGCTCAAAATCTTCCTTTCTTATAACTACCTCACCCCTGATTTCTATAAGCCCTTTGTAATCAATGTTCTTTAAAACAGAATTTATCGTCTTTGCATTTTGCGTCACGTCTTCGCCTGTAATGCCATCACCCCTAGTAATCGCCCTAACCAAAACGCCATTTTCATAGAGTAAATTTAAGCTCGCTCCGTCAAATTTAGGCTCGGCTACAAAAGTTAAATTCTCTTTCTCGCCACGCTTTAGCCACGCATCAAGCTCGCCAAGATCAAAGATATCTTCCATACTCCACATGCGCTTGATGTGATTGGCCTTACTAAAGCCCTCTTTTACGGCACCACCTACACGTTTTGTCGGTGAGAAGATAGAAATTTCGCTTGGATTTGCCTGCTCGAAGGCCAACACTGCGTGATAGAGTGCGTCATACTCCTCGTCGCTTGCAAGTGGCTCATCGTCATCGTAGTAGGCCTTTGCCCACGCATTTAGCGTATCTATCGCTCGTTCGTACTCTTGTTTTGTCATTTTTGCTCCAAATTTACACCGCATTTTATCTTAAACATACTTTATAAATGATCCAAATTTAGCTCTCTTGCGTCACAAAGATGGACATTTTTATAGACCTTTGCTATCTCATCCCTCACCCTAATCAGCGCAAAGCCAAGTAAATTTTGCCCTCGCCACTTCATAGGATTTTGCGCATTTTCATCGCTTGCGGCCAAACCTATGCCCCAGATTTTATCAACTGGGCTTGCCTCAACTAAAATTTTACTCCCAGTTTGGAGCAAAAAGTCTCGCAAAGGGGTATTTTGGCTAAATTTTAGATAGCTCGCATTTAGCACGACACTAAATTTGACCTCATCCCAGACCTTAGCATCAAAGCTACGCACTTGCCTGCCAAGCGCCTTCATCTGTGCCGGATCTTTAGCAGCCAAAATTTGCTCCAAATTTCTATATCACCACGCGCTCGGCTTTTAGCCATAAACTCTACCAAAGCGTGGTTTGCTTCATCGCCTCGTGCATATTAAAAAGCTGCTTGTGCTCGGCTACATCGTGCGTCCTAATGATCTGCGCGCCGTTTTCGAAGGCTTTTAGATGCAGATAAAGCGAGCCTGGCAAGCGGTCTTTGACCTCGCTTGGGTGGTAGTGATTTATGACTGATTTGCGGCTCGCACCTACTAGTAGTGGGCAATCAAATTTTAAAAAATGCTCCAAATGCTTGATAAGCAGCAAATTTTGTTCAGCCGTCTTACCAAAGCCAATACCCACATCAAGCACTAGCTTTTTAGCGCCAAGCTCCTTTGCTAGGACTATCTTTTGCTCAAAAAAGCCTGCTATCTCGCCGATTAGGTCACTATATTTTGGCGCGACTTGCATAGTCGCAGGATCGCCTTGCATATGCATCATGCAAAACTCAGCATCATATCGCGCCGCAAGCGTGGCAAGTGAGGCATTTGCCGTGATGTCATTTATCATCTTAAAGCCGTGATTTAGAGCAAATTCAAGGCAATAAGGATCAAAGCTATCAAGGCTAAATTTCGCCTTTTCATGTAAATTTAGCTTGTAAATTTCCTCCACGACATCTTTTATACGCCTAAATTCCTCCTCGCGTCCGCAGTACTCGCTCCCTGGCCTTGAGCTAACGCCACCAAGGTCGATGTAGTCTGCACCTGCTTCGATCATACTTTCTATCTTTGCTATGCCATTTTGAGTATTTATACGGCTTTGTTCATTAAAGCTATCTGTGTTTATATTTGCAACGCCCATTATAAGAGGCTTTGCGGGCTTTATAAATTTAGTCTCTAAAAAGACGGCAAGCTTTTTAAGCCCAAAGTCTTGTAGCTTCTCTTTTTTAGCTAGCTGGCTTAGCTGCGCATCTGTCGCCATTAGTAAGGCTTTGCTTAGGCTCTCTTTGCCCAAGATCGTATCTCTATGCGTCACAAGCTCGGCTCCAACACTAAGCGCATCTTGCTTTAGGATATTTGCCGCTGGGGTTTTTATCTCATCTATGTAAATAAAATTTATCTCACTTTTTTCATGCATAAGCTTAATGCCAGCAGGACTTGGCGAGATGGCTTTGCAAATTTCATCAAAGTCACTTTTGTTATTTATCTTATAAAATTTCAACGTCGTCCTTTTTGAAATATAGTAAGCAGTAGTGGCGTTAGCACGGCGTGAGACTTGGCATTTAGATCTGCTAGCTTAATAAGCGAGAAAAAATAATCCATCTCATCGCCGCTAAATTTATACCCGCTATCAACCGCCTTTGTCACGATAACGCCCACAAGCTCTTTTAGCTCATTTTTGCCAAATTTTTGAGCTTGTTCGTCTGCGATCTTTTGATCGATAAAGCTTGTTAGCTCTTTTAAACTAAGCGATTTTAAGTTTAGATCAAGAGTTATTTTTGGCTTTTTTGTGAGATTATTTTCTATGAGCATTCTTGATCTAATCGTTGGTAGAAGTAAATTTTTACTCTGCGTTACTATTATAAATTTGATATTTCTTGGAGGCTCTTCGATGATCTTTAAAAGTGCATTTTGAGCCTCTGTCCTAAAAGAATTAGCATGTATTACTAAAATTTTTTCATCTTTTTCAGCAATGTATGCTTCTGCGATGACCTCCTTTGCATTTTCTAGCAAAAAATCATCACTTATATAAAATCTTAAATTATTAATGCCAAACTCATCTTCAAGTTTGGCTTTTAAATTTTCAAAATCGCTTGTAACTACGATTTTATTAAGCATTTAGAGTATCACCTTGGCAAAAAGCGCCGCATCGATGCTTTTATCAAAAATTTTGCAAAGGCTTATTAGCTTAACGTCTAAATTTTCATCACTTGAGCTAAGCGTAAAGCTATTTTGTGCCTGCTCGTCAAATAACCACATATAGCTATCCTCATCGCTTTTGGCTAAATTCGCATATTTATCAAGGCTCTTTCCGATATAAAAAAACAAGTAACCGTTTGGAAAAGCAAGACTTAGCATATCTTTTAGAAGCTGCTTTTGCTCATTTGTCTCTATCTCATCAAGTGATGGATAGAGTGATCTTAGGCTAAAAAATGGCAAAAATGGCCTTATGCTTTTTGAATGGTTCATCTTTTTTAAAAGATAAATTTCAAACCATCTTCGCTCTTCATCACTTATAGTTATAAAAGCCCTTCCCTCAAGCAAAAATTTAAGCCTAGATGCGAGTAAAGGCGTCCATTCGACACGCCTTTCCTCCATCCAGCTCATCAAAGGGCCCTCATCCCTAATAGCCTTTAACGTCCACTGAATAAAATCTTGCATTATTTATCTAGCTTATAAGCATCATGAAGTACGCGAACTGCTAGCTCACCATATTTTTGATCAACGATCATAGAAATTTTTATCTCGCTTGTTGAGATCATTTGGATATTTATACCCTCTTTTGCAAGCGTTTCAAATGCTAGACATGCTACGCCGCTATGGCTCTTCATGCCGACGCCAATAACTGAAACTTTTACGATCGCGTCATCAAATTCTATATGTTTTGCAGCTGAGAGCTTTTGCATAGTCTCTTTTGCTAGCTCAAGCTCGTTTTGTGGCACTGTAAAGCCTAAATTTGTAGTACCGTCATGTCCTACGTTTTGGATTATCATATCTACGTTTATGTTTTCATGAGCTAAAGCTGTAAAAATTTCTGCTGCGATGCCAGGTTTATCAACTACGCCTCTTAGTGTTACTCTTGCTTGATTTTTATCTAGTGCTATTCCGCTTACTAAAACTGCTTCCATATTGTCATCTTCCTTTGCTATTAATGTACCTTCGTTGTGATTAAAGCTACTTCTTGTAATGAGTTTTACATTTAGTTTTTTTGCTAGCTCGACTGAGCGATTTTGTAGTACCTTTGCCCCAGCAGAAGCGAGCTCTAGCATCTCATCATAGCTTATCTTTTCCAGTTTTTTTGCCTTTTTTTCTATCCTTGGATCAGTCGTATAAACGCCATCAACATCGGTAAAAATTTCGCATAGGTCAGCATCAAGCGCCCCTGCTAAAGCAACCGCACTAAGATCACTACCGCCTCTACCAAGGGTTGTGATATTACCTTTTTCATCTATACCTTGAAAGCCAGCCACAACTACGATTTTGCCAGCTTTTAGCTCGGCTTTTAGCCTAGCAGTCTCTATCCTTTCGATCCTTGCTTTTGTATGAATATCATCAGTAATTATGCCTGCCATCGCACCTGTCATACCCACACACGCATAGCCTTTTGCATTAAGTGCGATCGTTAAAAGCGCGGTCGTTACTTGCTCTCCAGAGCTTAAAAGCATATCAGTGGCGACGCCATCTGGATGTTTTGAAAAATACTCACTATATTCAACCAATTGATTTGTAACTCCGCTCATCGCAGAAACTACCACAACTACGTCTGCACCGCTATTTTTTGTCTCAATGACTCTATTTGCCACAGCTTCGATGCGTTCAAGTGTTCCTACGCTAGTTCCGCCAAATTTTTGAACGATCAACATCAAAAATATCCTTTCTCTTTAAAATAACTCAAAACCTTTTCATAAATAGGCTTTTTAAAGTGATTTATTCCCTCTAAACTTCTACCAAAATCTACAAATTTATACTCGCTAAACTCTGGATGCTCTGTCTTTAAATTTATGCTGGCACCATTTTTAAGTCTAACCAAAAAATACTTTTGTGTCTGTCCATCAAATGGATAAAATTTCTTTGCCGCGTTTGCTGGAAAGTCGTAGCTTAGCCACTGCGGATACTCATCTAAAATATCGATTTTATCAGTTCCGATCTCTTCTTTAAGCTCCCTTTTTAAAGCCTGCTTTGGACTCTCACCTTCGTCTATTCCGCCTTGAGGAAACTGCCAAATATCGTCCATATCCACCCTTTTTGCGACTAAAATTTCACATTTAAATGGATACAAGCTAGACAAAATAACAGCTGCCACATTTGGTCTGTATTTTTTTTGCATGATTTTTCCAAAAATTTTATTTGGGATAATAACTAAAAAGAGTTAAGAGATAGATAAATAAAAACTACTTTTTACGCCGTCTATAATAAATCACACAGCCGCTAAAAAGTAGCACGCCAACTCCACAAGAAGCCATAAAAAAGATAAATTTCCCAGCCTCTCCGAATATATATCCAGCGTGCAGATCAAGCATAAATTTATAAATTTCAAAAGATTTTGGCATGGTATTTTTTAAAATTTCTCCACTTGCCGTATCGACTATAAGCCTAACGCCGTCACTCTCACTAGCACCTTTTGGCAAGTAAAAGATCATAAATTTTACGCCGTCTTTATTGAGGATAAAATTTAAAGCATCAAACTCATTTCCAAATTTTAAAGTAAAAATTTCATAAGCTTTTTGAAGGTTTTCTACCTTTGGCTCATCATTTAAACTAAAGCCATTTTTGCTAGTGAAATTTGGCTTTTTAAATACCTTTTGCTCGCCATAAATTTGATTTATGACCTTAGCAAAGCTCTCATAAGAAAAGTATAGACCGCTAACACAAATAATAAGCAAAATAACCCCCAAATAAAGCCCTAAAAATCCATGTAGCGAATATAAAAATGCAAATTTCTTCGCCTTTAGATTTAGCTTAAAGGCGCTAATAAATTTACTTCTAAATCTCCAAAAATGTATCAGTACCCCGGTTATTAAAGTCACAAGTAGTGCAAGCGTCGAAATCGCCACTAGCTCACTTGCGAATTTAGATAAATTTTCATTTTTAAATAGAGCTAGTCCTAGATTTTTATGCAAATTTAAGGCTAGCCCTATAAATTTTTCCACGCTATTTTCAGAGACTACCTCGCCCGTATAAGGATCTACAAAGAATGACTTAAACTCGCCATTCTGGCTTGTGCCGCTTACCACATAAGCTCTATTTGCCTCGCCTTTTATCTTTATATAACTAAGGTTAAAATTTGGCCAAGTCTTACTAAAGACCTTTAAAATTTCATCTATTTTTAGAGCACTTTTATTAGTCGTTATCTCTATCTCATCTTTGCTAAAAGTCTCAATTATCTCATCGTGATACGAAATAATCGCTCCACTAATTGAGATTATCAAAAGTGGCAAAGCAAAGATAAGAGCTAAAATTAAATGAAATTTCCGCCAAATTTTAAACATTTTAAAACTTTAGATTAAAGCCAAGCTCGATCTTTTGCCCATCGGCTATTAAGATATCATATCCGTTTGATCTTGTCGTAAAAAACTCGTTAAAGAGATTATAAACGCTTAAATTTAGGCTGAAATTTTTAGTTACATTGTAGTTTATGCCAAGATCTGCAATAACGTAAGCTCTCATATCATTAGCATAGTTAAAAGAGTTTTTAGTTCTACCATAGTAATTTATCTGTGACCAGAAATTTAGCCATCTATTTAGCTCGTAGTTCGCTCCAAATTTAAATGTATGAAGCGGATAGTTGTTTAAGGTTTTACCAGCTTCTGGTCCATCTTTTTGTTTTGATTTTGTATAAACATAGCTTTGATTTAGTCTAAGAGCATTTGTCACCTGCCACTCATTTGTTAGCTCAACTCCGTAAATTTCAGCCTTACCGATATTTATACTCTCCCAAATACCATTTGGATAAATTTTGCCTTTATGCCTGCAAACACTGCCTCTTGAGCAGATAGGGTTATAGCTTAACATATCTTTAAAACTTGTGTAAAAGCCAGTTAAAGACGTTTCAAAACCTTCATTATTATTATAAACGCCGCCAAATTCATAGCTTACGCTTGACTCTGGCTTAAGACTGCTTCTACCAAGCTGTGCTCCACGTCCTCCAGCAAATGGCAACGCAAGATCTTGTGTTCGTTGCTTGATATCGGGTGTTGCATAACCTGTGCTAACTCCACCCTTTAAGGCGAAAAAGTCGTTTAAGCTATAGATGCCATAAATTCTTGGTGAAACGTGCGATCCATAGTGTTCATCGTAGTTATAACGAATACCAGTACTTAAGATAAAGTCTTTTGTAAGATGATAATCATCTTCGCCGTAAAGCGAAACATCATACCTTTTTACATTTGCCGCATCTGCTGTGGTAGCCTTTTCGTCAAGCTTTTCTTTTTTAGCGTTTAGTCCTAATGTAAAGGCATTATTATCAGTAAAATATGAGCCTTTTGTATCAAAATTTAGAGTCTTTAACGTCAAATTTTGTTGAGCTGTCTCTTTTATCTTGCCATAAGATAAATAGCTTTGAAGCAAGATATTATCAAGCCTTGCTTCGTGGCTTAAATTTATCATATCTCCCTCTATTCTCTCGCTAGCAACCGAGTTAGTACCAGTTGATAGTGTTTTGCCTTTAGTTCTTTTATATTTCACATCGCTTCTTGCAAGCTCAAGTATAAGATCATTATTTTCATTTGGCTTAAAAAATAGTTTTGCACCAAAATTTCTATCCTTTTGCTCTCTGATTCCATAAGAAATTTTATCTTCTGATTTATTTAAATTTTTACCATAAACAGAAACACTTAAAACATCATCAATTAGTCCAGAGTGCAAATAAAGGCTATTGTAAAGCTCGCCACTTATATTTTTATTTCTTGCAAATTTATAGCTTGAGCCAAGATTTGCACCAAATTCATTGCTAAACTCATCTGTTATGATATTTATAACTCCGCCTAGTGCGTCACTTCCATAAAGCGAGCTCATAGGTCCACGTATCACTTCAATACGGCTTATCGCACTTGCTGGTGGGACGAAACTATATGAGCCTCCAACACTTCTAAGTCCTTTATAGGCGTTATCGCCTGGTACTGGCATGCCATTTACTAGAATTTTAGTAAATCTTGGAGAGAATCCACGTATAGAAATTCCTCGTCTATTTGCCGCTGCGGGACTTGTCCCAAAAAGACTTGGGATATCTTTGGTCATGCTCTCGATATCTTTGTGATTTTTCTTTTCTAATGCCTCTTTGGTTATAACGCTAAGCGTTGCTGGTGCGTCTTTGATATTTTGCTCAAACCCTGTTGCACTCACTACTTTAACTTCTGGTAGAACCTTATCTTCATTTGCAAAAAGCGGTAAATTTATAAAAATTGCCGCACAAATAGAAAATTTTAATGCACTTTTCACAAAAACTCCTTATAAAAATTTAATGCACATTTTACTAAAATTAAATAATCGTTATCAATATCATACGTAACGCTAAAGGGATTAAATTTAACGCTTGAGGGATAAAATGATAAATTTAGACAAAAAATATGGAACGAGAAAGATATCTCAAAAGGAAAAACAAATAAGCGTAGAGTTTTTCAAACAAAGCAGCGGTATTAGCTATCTAAAAAGTGAAATTTTATGTAACGGCAGGATAAAAAGAGATCGTCAAAAGTCTAAAAAATACCTATTTTTAATGTTTAATGAGGCTAAAAACGATCTTTGCTTTAAGCTTGATAAAAAAGAGTATATCTTAAACAAAGATGAATTTTGCATTGGGCTTGTTAATGACGATTTTAAAGGTATCTTTGAGTATCAAAATAAATTTTATAAGACAAAAACACTACTTTTTGACGAAAGCTACGCAAATAAGCTTGAGATATTTGCTGGGCTTAGATTTGATGATAAATTTGAGCTTTTGAAACACAAAAAAGATTTAGCTCAAATTTGCGTTTTAAATGAACTTGATACGACAAATTTATATGAAGGCGCAATGAGGGAAATTTTTACCGAGTCAAAAATTTTAGAGCTTATTTATAAAAGCAAAATACAAAAAGAGCGCGAAATTTCACTTAGTAGAGATGAAGAAAAGATTCTTTTAAAGGCTAAAACGATCTTGTTAAGTCGTATGCAAAATCCTCCAAGCATCAAGGAGCTAGCCCATCTTTGTGGCACAAATGACTTTTGGCTAAAGAAAAATTTTAAGCTATTTTTCAAAGATACGATCTACCAGCTCTTAGCAAAAGAGCGTCTAAAGCTCGCTTTTACTCTTTTAAAGCAAAATGATATCAGCATAAAAGAAGCTGCAAATATCGTAGGCTATACAAATACTGCACATTTTGCAAAAATTTTTAAGATAAATTTTGGCTTTTTACCAAGCAAACTCTTAAAGACCAAAAGCTACTTTTAAACTACTATAAATGCCAAATTTCTTATAATCCTCAAAATTTAAAAAGAGAGAAATTTGCAAGTTTATATCCATGTGCCATTTTGCGAAAGCAAGTGTCCTTATTGTGCTTTTGGCTCAAGTGACGATGAATTTAACAAGGTTAGCGCCTATTTTAAGGCGCTTTGCCTTGATCTAAATTTTCAGCTAAAAAGCCAAAATGTAAGAGAAATTTCAAGCATATTTTTTGGCGGAGGTACACCAAGTGCTGTAAATGCTAAATTTTATGATGAAATTTTTAGTATTTTAGCTCCACTTTGCACGCCTGAAGCTGAGATCACATTTGAGGCAAATCCAAATTCTGCAAATTTGGCCTGGCTAAAGCATGTAAAAAATTTAGGTGCAAATCGCATAAGCTTTGGAGCTCAAAGTTTTTTTGAAGATAAGCTTAAATTTCTTGGTCGCATTCACAGTAGGGAGCAAATTTTTAAAGCTGTAGAAAATGCTGGAAAAGCCGGCTTTAACAACATAAATTTAGACCTTATCTACGACACTAAATTTGATACTAAAAAACGCCTTTTAGCTGAAGTGGCAAATTTAAAAGATCTTAATATCACCCACATTAGCGCATACTCGCTCACACTTGAGGAAAACACCCCATTTGCTGGCAAAAAAAGCTATAAAAAGGATAGCGACAGCCTGGCTAAATTTATGATAGAACAACTTGGACTTGCTGGCTTTAAGCAGTATGAAATTTCAAATTTTGGTCAAATTTGCAAGCACAATCTTGGCTACTGGCAAGGCAAAAACTACCTTGGCGTAGGGGTTTTTAGTGTGGGTTTTGTGGATGGCACCAGATACTACGCCAAAAATAACATAGATACCTACATCGCCAAACCAACATATAGGGAAAAGGAAATTTTAAACGAGAGTGAGCTAGCAAGAGAGCATATATTTTTAGGGCTTAGAAGTATAGTTGGCGTGGAGGCTGGGCGCTTAAGTGAGGCTCAGATAAAAAGAGCAAATCTGCTTGTAGAAAATGAAAAACTACTCTTTAAAAATGGTAAATTTTACAATCCAAATTTCTTACTAAGCGACGAGATCGCACTCTTTATCGAGGGCTAAATTTATAAAATTTTGAGCAAAGTCAAGATAAAATACAAAGCTTAAATAAAATTTAATAGAGGCAAAAATGTTTGGAATGAGTTTCTCTGAAATCTTAGTTATCGCCATTATTGCAGTGTTAGTTTTAGGTCCTGACAAGCTGCCAAGCGCGATGGTTCAGATTGCAAAATTTCTAAAAATGTTTAAAAAAGGCATAAATGACGCAAAATCAACCTTTGATCAAGAGATGAAGATAGCTGAGCTTAAAGAAGATGCTCAAAAATATAAAGAAAGCATAACCAAAAGCACGCAAAGTGTGCGCAAAAAGCTTACTTTTGAAGAGCTTGATGAGATCAAAAAAAGCGCAAATGATATCACAAACGATATACAAAATGTCGTAAGCGACACGAAAACAACAGTAGAAAATATACAAAATCCAACAAATTTAGTTAAAGATGCGATCTTAAACGATAAAAAAGAGGCGTAATGTTTGAAGAGTTAAGACCCCATTTAATCGAACTTAGAAAGAGACTTTTTATAAGCATAGTAAGCGTTTTTGTCTGCTTTGGCATCTGCTTTACGTTTTGGAACCCACTGCTTGCATGGATGAGCGAACCGCTAAAACAGGTCTTGCCAGCTGGCTCAAATATCATATTCACTCAAATTCAAGAGCCATTTTTTACAGCGATGAAGGTTGCATTTTTTGCTGGTGTCGTGATCGCGCTACCTATCATTTTTTGGCAGTTTTGGCTATTTGTCGCCCCTGGACTTTATGACAATGAAAAAAAATATGTGATCCCATTTGTCATCTCAGCTTCATTTATGTTTGCGTGTGGAGCGGCATTTTGTTATTACGTGGTGATTCCACTTGGCTTTGCATTTTTGGTAAATTTTGGTGGCCAGCTCTTTACGGCACTACCAAGCATTGGCGAGTATGTTGGCTTTTTTGCAAAACTACTAATTGGCTTTGGAATTTCATTTGAGCTACCAGTCATTACATTTTTCTTAGCAAAGATCGGACTTGTCGATGACAAAATGCTAAAAGATTACTTCAGATACGCTGTTGTTATTATCTTTATCTTTGCAGCTATCGTTACACCACCTGATGTGATAAGTCAAGTCTTAATGGCACTACCACTCATCGGACTTTATGGAATTTCAATAATCGTCGCTAAAAGAGCTAGCAAGAGCGACGATGAAGACGAAAAAGAAGAACAAGACAGCGATGTAGCAAGCGATGAGTAATATAAACGACGTCTCAAGTTATGATTATTTTTTGCCAGAAGAGCTCATCGCAAAAGAGCCAGTTTTGCCAAAAGAAGAGGCAAGATTGCTTGTCTATTTTAAAAATACAAAAGAGATAAAACACTACAAATTTAAAGATCTCTCCAACCTCATCCCAGAGGACGCAGCGGTCATTTTTAATAACACAAAAGTTATCAAAGCTCGCATTTTAGGACAAAAAGAAAGCGGCGGGGCTTGCGAAGTAATGC
The DNA here is from genome assembly GCF_003048575.1 of Campylobacter concisus. Taxonomy (NCBI): domain Bacteria; kingdom Pseudomonadati; phylum Campylobacterota; class Epsilonproteobacteria; order Campylobacterales; family Campylobacteraceae; genus Campylobacter; species Campylobacter concisus. The sequence goes on from NZ_PIRZ01000005.1 coordinate 108,393, forward strand.
TAAATCAGCCCATAGGCGAAAATAAATTTAGCGTCTATATAAGAGGTAAAGTAAGCTCTGGTAGCGTTTTAAATTTTCCTGATAATCTAAAAGTAAATGTGCTTGAGCTAAATGACGATGGCACAAGAGTGGTAAATTTTACGCAAAATGGCATTTTGCTTGATAATGTTCACCTTTTTAGTGAACTTGAAAAGATTGGTCATGTTCCACTTCCGCCATACATTAAAAGGGCTGATACAAAGGATGATGAGAGCTGGTATCAAAGCATATTTGCCAAAAATAGCGGCGCAGTGGCAGCTCCAACAGCCAGCCTTCACATAAGTGAACAAATGCTAGAGCGGATAAAAGCAAAGCATGAAGTAGCCTACATTACGCTTCATGTTGGCGCTGGGACATTTAAAGGCGTGGAGTGCCAAAATATAAATGACCATAAAATGCACTCAGAATTTTACGAGCTAAGCGAGCAAGCTCAAGAGATTATAAATTCTAATAAACCAATCCTTGGCGTTGGTACGACAGTTACTAGATGCGTTGAAGAATTTGCAAGAAGTAAGCAAGCAAGCGGCTTTTGCAAGCTATTTTTAAACCTAAATAATAAGCCAATTAGACAAAACTACCTTCTTACAAATTTTCATCTACCAAAATCAACCCTAATAATGCTAGTAACCAGCTTTATAGGGCTTGAAGAGACGATGAGAATTTATAAAACGGCGGTTGAGCAAAGATATAGATTTTACTCATACGGCGACGGGATGTTGATAATATGAAAGATAAGCCTATCGATATCATAAACAGAATGGAAATTTTTCTTAGCGCCATATACCAAGATGCGCAAGACACTAAAAATTCCATCATTTTTAGTTACGATCCAAGTTATCCAAGGTTTTTAAAATTTGATGCCACAAATCTCATAAAAACACTTGAAAATATTTGCAAATTTTTCCTTTACTCTACCGAATATGCGGACATTTACATTCTCTTTCAGCTTAAAAATTATAGTCCCAAATCTGTGCATTTTGACATTAAGATAAAATCTAGCCATAGCGTAATGAGACCAAGTCACTACTATCTTAGCAAAATAAATGATTATCTAAAAAAAGCAAATGAATCTATGATCTCTCACAATGATGGGGAATTTTTAATATCTTTTAGTGCGGCACTAACAGGCGATAGAGCTATCCAAAGACAAATAAATATCAAAAATCAAACAAATACAAATATTTTGATCGCTTGCGATGACGATGCTTTGTTTGACACCATTAGTACTCAGATAAATTTTTTAGGTCTAAAGGTTATCGGTAAAAACGACCTTAGTAATCTAATGAGACACATAAAAGATTCTATTTTTACTCCATTTGTTGTTTTTATCGATGGTAAAATTTTAAAAAATGAAGCGATGCTAGAAGATATACTTGAGTTTAAAAATATTAAAAATTTTCGTATTGTAGCCATTTGCAAAAACGATGAGTCGGCTAACGATCTGCCAAATCATGTCACAGTATTAAAGCAGCCCTTTAGCACAGATAGCTTTCAGCTAGCTTTTAAAAATTCGCTTGAGAAATAGACCGATTTTTGCTTTTTAATTTATCCCAAGATATCTTTTTAAAATAATAGTGGCTGAAATGCTATCTAGCCTACCATCTCGCTTTGTATTTGTGTAAATTTCACTAGCTTCACTGCTACTAAAGGCCTCATCTTGATAGACAATATTTGCCTTTACATCAAGAAGTGAGACAAAATGCTCGATGCGTCTTCTCATCTCATCTTCGCTACTACCACCGATTGGCACGCCCACCACTAGCGTATTTGGAGCATATTCATTTATCTTTTGGCTCACATCTCTTGCGGCTTGATTTCTATTTTTTCTAAAAACTGGATCAAGCGGAGTCACGATCTCGCCAAAACCAAAGGCAAGTCCTATTCGCTTTAGCCCAACATCAATAGCCATAAATTTCTCTCTCATAGCAAGCTCTTTACTCTTAGATTTGAAATTTCAACTAGTCCTTCAAGCTCATACTCATAGATGATATCGCCAAATTTTGCCAAAACTTCATCAAGACTTACACCATTTTTACAAAATTTTAAGATCTCGTCACTAGTTTTTTCTTGCTCTTTTATCTCACCAAAAAGTGAAGCAAATTTATGATAGTCATCAATAAGCTCAGCTTTTTTATTTGCAAGCAAAAAATTTGTCCCATCGCTTTCACCCATGCGTTGTGGCAACACATAAACTGGAATTTTAAGCTCATTTGCAAGCCTTGCAATTTGCATCGAGCCACTTTTAAGATCAGCTTGCGCGACTACTAGAGCTTCACAAAGCCCCACTACTATGCGGTTTCGCTCCAAAAATCTATAAGCAAGTGGCGGCTCACCTTTGTCATACTCACTAAGAGCCAAGGCTTTTTCATAAATTTCTTTTATCGCCGCTTTATTTTGGCTTGGATAGATGGTGTCAAGTCCGCTCGCAAAAATGCCAATTGTTCGTGGCATAGCAGCTTTATGAGCTACGATATCAACGCCGATTGCTCCACCACTTACCACACAGACATTTGCACTTTTTAGTGCTGCGCAAAGTGCTACAACACACTCTTTTGTATAAACACTTGCCTTTCTTGAGCCAACAACTGCGATCTTTGGTAAAGATAAAAGCGAAGTATCTCCGATAAAATTTAGCTGCTTTGGTGGATTTTTTAGTCTATTTAGTGACTCTGGGATAAAGTCAAGTCTCATAAAATATCTTTTAAATAAACCACATCAACATCTTTTAAAAGATTATTTTTGCTCTCTTTTATCACTGCGATCGTATTTTTCTTTGGATGTCCAATGGCGATCGCATAGCCTCTTTTTTTAGCCAAATTTACAGCAGCCACAAGCTCACGTCTAACAGCACTAGCCGATGGATCGTCGTCTAAAAATATATCTCTTGAAATGTATGGCTGATTATGTTTTTTTGCAGCTCTTGCTACTGCGGTTTGAGCGATAGTTTTACTATCAACAAAAATAAAGCCCTGCTCTATCAGCGCCCTATATGCCTTATCCATAGCATCAAAATCGCTTGTAAAGCGCGATCCTGTATGGTTGTTTGTATATTTTGCACGCGGGAAGTCTTTGCGTATCTTTTTTATCTTCTCAAGCATACTCTCAAAGCTCTCGTTGATCGTGAGAGTGCCTATCTCTGGGCTATCAAAGTGTTTTGCTTGCATCGGAAGATGTATCATATAAAACTCAAATGTTCTTGCGATATTTGGCGTATCTGGATGAGTCTTTGTCGCTGGAAAAATAGACGGCGTGATTTTTAGACCAAGCGACTTTATCATACTCGCATGTTCAAATGTCGCTACATCGTCTATTATGATAACGAGCTTTGCGCGCCCTTTTATGTTGGCGTTTGGCGTAAAAGGTACCGCTTCAAAGCTATCTTTTTTTATATTTTTTTCTTCATATTTTGTTTTTTCTATCTTTTTGGTAGTTAAATTTTTAGCTTTTTTAGTTGGCTCGACTTTTGTGTTCTCACTTTTAAATTCAGTGCTTTTATTTTGATCAATTCTTGCTTCAAAATTTTGAGGTTTTAACTCAGTTTCTTGTTCGGTTTTTGAGCTATAAAATGGCTCTATCTTTTGTTCATTTTCTATTACGCTAGGCTCTGTATTCTTATAACTTGCAAGCAAATTTTTAGTATCGTTTTGCTCTTTTTTTATCTCTTCTTTTTTGACTTCGCTTTTTACTTCAGCTATCTTTTTTTGCTCTTTTGGCTCAACTTTTGAATTTAAAGCAAGCTCACTTTTATGCTTAGGATCGGTAAAAATTTTACTTAAATTTTCATCTTCATCAAATTTTAGAGGGTATTTTCTCTTCTCGTATTCTTGTTTTTTCTCTTTATTAGCAACCTTTGGCTCAGCTTTTTTTGGAATTTGCTTCTCTATCTTTGGCTCATTTGTTTTGCTTATCTGTTCTGCACCATTATTTTTTATACTAAGAGCTACGCTAAGTGCTATTATCAAAATAGCCGCGATAATGCCGATACCAAGATAGGTTTTATTGTGAGAGCGACCTACACTCTTTTTTGTAGGTCGCTTCTTTGTAGTCTTTTTTTCGCTCAAGGCTTAGTTTTTATTTTGATCTATAAGTTTGCCGTTAGTTATCCAAGGCATCATTGCGCGAAGTTTTTTTCCAGTTTGATTTAGCAAACTTCTCTCAGCTATACCGCGTTCAGCGTTCATTCTAACATATCCTGCTTTTCTCTCTAGGATGAAGTCTTTTGCAAATTTACCATTTTGAATCTCTTTTAAAACTTCTTTCATAGCTTTTCTGCTCTCTTCGCCAACCACTCTTACACCGCTTACGTAATCACCGTATTCAGCTGTATTTGAGATAGAGTAACGCATATCGGCCATGCCACCTTGATACATCAAATCAACGATTAGTTTTAACTCATGCAAGCACTCAAAATACGCCATCTCAGGCTCATAACCAGCCTCTACAAGCGTATCAAAGCCAGCATTTACTAGTGCGCAAAGACCGCCGCAAAGCACAGCTTGCTCACCAAACAAATCTGTTTCAGTTTCATCTTTAAATGTTGTCTCGATGATGCCGGTTCTGCCGCCACCTATACCGCAAGCATAGCTTAGAGCGATCTCTTTTGCCTTTCCACTTGCATTTTGCTCAACAGCGATAAGATCAGGTATACCACCGCCTCTTACAAATTCGCTTCTAACTGTGTGTCCTGGAGCTTTTGGAGCGATCATAATGACATCTATATTTGCTGGAGCTTTTATCTGGCCAAAATGAACATTAAAACCATGTCCAAACGCGATAGCAGCGTGATCTTTTAAATTTGGCTCGATCTCGTTTTTATAAATTTCTGCTTGAAGCTCATCTGGAGTTAAAATCATAATCACATCAGCACCCTTTGTAGCTTCGCTTACAGTTTTTACCTCAAAGCCTTTTGCCTCAGCCTTTGCCCAGCTTTTGCCACCTTTTGAAAGGCCAATTACAACGCTTACACCATTATCTCTTAAATTTTCAGCATGTGCATGACCTTGTGAGCCAAAGCCGATGATTGCTACTTTTTTACTTTGAATAAGGCTTAAATCACAGTCTTTATCATAATAAACATTTATAGCCATTGTTACTCCTATTATTAAAATTTGGCAAAATTATAACTTTAGCCAGCAAAAATTCGGCTGAAATATGTAGAAACTCTTTTTAAGTTTTATGATAATTTATTTTGATAAAATACGCTGAAATTTCAAAAAAAGAGATAACTCAATGAATGAATCAGTTTTTAAAAAAATCAAAGCACTTCCACCATTAGATGACACAGTTATACAAATTCAACGCTTACATGCGGACGAAAATAGCTCAATAAGTGATCTTACAAAAGTGGTCGAAAAGGATCCGATGCTAACAGCAAATATCTTGCGTTCAGCAAACTCTCCACTTTATGGGTTTTCTCAAGAGATCACAACCATTGCAAGAGCTATTTCTCTTTTTGGTATGGCTACCATTCGTGGTTTTGCACTTTCAAGTACGATTAAAAAGAGTTTTTCTATAAATTTAGAACCTTATGGCATTACTACACAAGATTTTTTAAATATCTCAATAATACAAAATGCACTGATGTACAATTGGCATTCTAAAGTTAATCCTAAAAGTCTAGAAATTCTATCTCCAGCTTCATTTATGCTTGAGATTGGCAAGATAGTTCTTGCTCATGAATTAGCTGAAAATAAGCAAGACGTCGAATTTAGAGAAAAACTTAAAAATATATCTAGTCCAATCGATCTTGCCCTATTTGAAACAGAAATTTTAGATATGTCAAATGAAGAAGTTACGGCTAAAATTTTTGAACAATGGAACCTTGAGACAGAGCTTAGTAGCTCAATACTCTATTCAAATAATCCAGAAGAGGCACCAGATCATATAAAAGATTATGCAAAAGCCCTAAAAGTGATAAAAACGGCTGTAAATATCTTTAATCAACTTGATGATATAAGCATACAAAATACTCTACCTCTTCTTGACGAATACGGCTTTGGACATGATACGTTTTTAATGGCTGTCGCTAAAGTCAAAGATAATTTGTGAAAGAATTTCTAACATCACTACTAGTTGGCATCAAGGAGAAAGAAGTTTCAAACGAAGATAAAGAGGTCTTACGAAATCTCTTAAATCTTGGTGCTGTAAGCTCTCATAAAGATAAATTTTACCTAAACAATGGCTACGTCTGTGGCAAGCTAGACATCAGTCAAAACGCAACTGGCTTTATCATGCCATTTGATAAACGCTTCAAGCAAGATATCATCGTAGAAAATAAAAATTTAAACAACTCTCACCTTGGCGATATCGTGTTAGCAAAGCTTTTGCCGCTTAAGAAAAAACGCCAAAGCGCTAAAATAGTAATGAGCCTAAAGCTTGCCAATGAGACAAGCGTGGTCTACACAAAACGCTTTGGAGCGGCCATTTTAGGTGTAAATTTAAAAACTGGACTAAGCACTACCTTAAAAGCGACGCAAAAAAGCCTAAAGATGCTCCCACTTGGGACGTTACTTAAGGTAAACAACCTAAATAACGAAATAGTCGAGGTTTTAGGAAATTTAGAAGATCCATTAAGTGATGAGAAAATTTCGCTTGCTATTTATAATAAAAACGATAAATTTAGCGAGGCTTGTGAGCTTGAGGCAAAGGCTTTTGGCGACGAAGTCGATGCTAGCATGTATCCAAATAGAGTTGATCTAAGAAATTTAGAGTTTTGCACGATCGATCCAGTCGATGCCAAAGACTTTGATGACGCCATATATTTCGATGAGAAAAAGCGTGAAATTTACGTCGCAATCGCTGATGTAAGCGAGTATGTGACCGCATATAGCGCTATTGATAGCGAGGCTAAAAAAAGAGGCTTTTCTATCTACTTTCCGCACATCTCAGTACCGATGTTGCCACGTGCGCTCAGTGAAAATATCTGCTCGCTAAAGCCAAATGTGCCGCGCCTTGCATTTTGTTTTAAAATTTCACTTGATGCAAGCAATGAGGTAAAAAAAGAGGAGCTTTTTGAGGCGATCATCCTTTCAAAAAGGCGCTTTAACTACGACGAGATTGATGAAATTTTAGAAGGCAAAAGAGAGTGCGAAATTTCATGGGTCAAGTCACTTTTTAAACTCACCACAAAGCTTCGCAAAAAAAGGCTTTTGCATGCATTTGACTTTAGGACAAAAGAGCTTAGAATGAGCCTTGATGACGAGGGTCAAATTTCGCAAACTAGATTTGAAAGCGACTCCGACTCGCATAGACTAGTCGAGGACTGCATGCTTTTAGCAAATAAAGCCGCCGCAAAGCTCATCACAAAGGGTGTTTTTAGAAACCACGCTTCGCCTGATTTTAAAAAGATAGATACCTTGCTTGAAGATTTGCAACTTTTGGGGCTTGACTTTACCTACGAGAGTGACCTTGCAAATTTGATAAGAAAGATCCAAATAAAAGCCGACGAGCTAGGCAACCGCGAAGAGATAGATAAGCTCATCATCAAGTCTCAAAAAAAGGCTGAGTACTCAAGTGAAAATTTAGGCCACTTTGGGCTTGGATTTGATAGATACACACACTTTACAAGCCCTATTAGACGCTACTCTGACCTTATTTTACATAGGCTTTTAAAGGCTAAAATTTCAAAAGATGACAAGCTTTACAACTTTTTACTTTTAAACATCCAAAGCACCTGCGCAAATTTAAGCGAACTTGAAAGAGAAGCTGACAAGGTAGCCTACGACTTTATGGATAGGAAATTTGCACGCTGGGCAGTAGCAAACATTGGCAAAGAGGTGCGCTGCTATGTGAGCGAAAACCAAAATGTCTTGGTTGCTAAGCTTGATGATTATTTTGTTGGAGCTAGGATTTTTATAACAGGATACAGCGCAAATTTACTTCAAAAGCTCGTGGTAAGGATCACAGAGGCCGACATCGCGAGTGCTAAAATTTTTGCAAAAGTGGTAAGAAAGATCGATGTATAGAAAGGATTTGGAGCTAAATTTAGCAAATGCAAATTTAAGCAACTACTTCTTACTTTTTGGCGCAGACGAGTTTCAGATCGAGCTTTTTGGCAAAGAAATTTTAAGCTTTTACTCGAGTGAAAATGCGAATTTATTGAGCCTTTATTTTGACGAGTACAACTACGCGCAAGCAAGCTCTCATCTAAGCGAGCAGTCGCTTTTTGGCGGCAAAAATATCCTTTATATAAAAAGCGACAAAAAGATCCCAGCAAAAGAGCTAAAAGAGCTCATCTCGCTTTGCTCAAAAAGCCAAGATAACTACTTTTTATTTGAGCTTTACGAGGCCGATATGAAGCTAGTTTTTGATACACAAAAGGCTTTTGGGACAAATTTTGCAAGATTTTTTAAGCCATCAACTCCAGATGAAGCGATAAATTTACTAGCCAAAAACTCAGCCAAAATAGGCCTAAACATAACCAAAAACGCACTTTATGAGCTTTATTTTACCCATAATGAAAATTTATACCTTGCAGCAAGTGAGCTAACAAAGCTAAAAAGCCTAAATACTCACATCGAACAAGATGATGTAAAAAGGCTAGTTTTTGGACTTGGTGGGATAAATTTTGACGATTTTTTTAACAAATTTATGGCTCTAAAAGATATAAAAAACGATTTTTTTACCTATCTAGAAGATCCAAATTTTAATGAAATTTTACTTCTAAACTCGCTTTACAAATCATTTTTTAGGCTATTTAAAATTTACTCTTACATTAAGATAAATGGTCGATTGAATTTAGATGAGGCAATCGGTTATCAACCGCCTGTAAACGTCGCAAATTTATTAAAAGCAAATAGCTTGAAACTAAATTTAAACGCCTATTTGGAAATATTTAAAACGCTAAATTTAGCCGAGCTAGAGCTAAAAACAAACACAAAAATGGATAAAGAAATTTTTGTATTATCAACTATTTTAAATTTACAACATCTCATATCAACAGCAAATATTAAGTAACTTTAAGCTAAAATCCACCCTTGCTTAAAGCAAAATCCTTGCTCACAAAGTGAGCTAAATATCCATAAGGAGAAAAAATGAAACATTACGAGCTTTTATTTATTCTTAAGCCGACACTAACGGAAGAGGAAGTTAAAGCTAAAGTTGACTTCGTAAAAGAAGTTATAACAAAAAACGGTGGTGAGATCGCTACTGTCGTTGAGATGGGTACTAGAAAACTAGCTTATGCCATCAAAAAATATGAGCGTGGAACATACTTTGTTATCTACTACAAAGCTCCACCAGCACTTCTTGCAGAGCTTACAAGAAACGTAAGAATCACAGAAGATATCATAAGATTTTTAAGCGTTAAATATGAAAATAAACGCGAAATCGCAGCTTGGGAAAGACTTTGCAAAGGCATCAAGCAAACTATCAAAAAAGAGACTCGTGAGCCAAGAGCGCCACGTGAGCCAAGAGTTGAAAAAGTAGACGAGCAAACTTTTACAGAAGAATAATCAAGGATAAAAAATGTTCAATAAAGTAGTCTTGGTTGGAAATTTAACTAGAGATATAGAGCTTAGATATACTACTAGTGGATCTGCTATAGGAAATTCTGGTATCGCTGTTACTAGAAAATTTAATACTAACGGCGAAAAACGTGAAGAGACATGCTTTATTGACATATCGTTCTTTGGCAAATCAGCTGAGATAGCAAATCAATATTTAAGCAAAGGCTCCAAACTTTTGGTTGAAGGAAGATTAAAATTTGATCAATGGACCGACAACAATGGACAAAACCGTTCAAAGCACTCAATCGTAGTTGAAAATATGGAGATGCTTGGCGGAAATAGCGGAGCTAATGGACAAAGTCAAGGTGGATTTAATCAAAATAGTTCGTACTCACAACAACGAAATAATGGTTCAAATAATAGCTATGGTAATGGTGGATATCAAAATTCAGCATCACAAAGACAGCAAATGCAACCACAAAATAAAAAAGTACAAGAAGAGTACTATGAGGAAAAAATCCCTGATATAAACATTGACGCCGATAATTTTGATGGCGACAACGAAATACCGTTTTAATTTAAAGGATAGAAAATGGCAGAAAAAAGAAAATATTCACGTAAATATTGCAAATTTACAGAAGCAAAAATTGATTTTATAGATTATAAAGATACTTCTCTTTTAAAGTATTGTTTATCAGAAAGATTTAAAATTATGCCAAGACGTTTAACTGGCACATCAAAAAGACATCAAGAGATGGTAGAAAAAGCGATCAAAAGAGCTCGTCATGCAGCTATTATACCTTACATAGTAGATCGTAAAGATGTAGTTTCAAATCCTTTTGATGGACTATAATTATTAAAAACTATTAAGCCCCTATTAACGGGGTTTAATCCTAATCTTAAATATCCTAGATTCATGTTCTTATAGATTTTTATTTATTGACTGCAGTTTAAAATATTTTTCAAGCACTATCTATAATTTTGGTTTAACTTACACGAGGCAATTAGAATTTATTCAGGTGGACATCTCAAATATATGCTGTCTTTAAATAACTCTATAGCATCAATTTATTAGTTCAAAATAATTTATTTAGCCATATATACAATCAATATCGCTGATCCATATTATTCACAATTTTTACCACAAATCACGCATCATCTATCGTATAGCAATAGCTGTCCACATAATGCTAAAAGACAAGGTACTTAAATGTAAGTAAACTTTATTCAATAAATCCAATATTCATCCATTTGGTGTTCATATATCTTGCAAGTGGTATTTATCATGTATTTTTCAAATCAACTGATACCAAACCAACCTAACCATGCAACAATGTTAACTAAAAACAAATTTTAAGCATCCTTTTCTTGACATGTAATAATGTTTTTTGTATAATCTCAATTCTTTTTTAAACAAATGTCTTGCTAGCTCAGTCGGTAGAGCATCTCACTTTTAATGAGGGGGCCGTTGGTTCGAATCCAACGCAGGACACCATTTTTGGGTTTATGACCCTTTCGTCTAGTGGCTCAGGACTCTACTTTCTCTGTGTAGAAACAGAGGTTCAAATCCTCTAAGGGTCGCCAGATATTTTTTAAATTTTAGGTCGCTTAGCTCAGTTGGTAGAGCGCCACCCTTACAAGGTGGATGTCATAAGTTCGAGTCTTATAGCGACCACCATTTTAGGTGCAGCGGTAGTTCAGTTGGTTAGAATGCCGCCCTGTCACGGCGGAGGTCGCGGGTTCGAGCCCCGTCCGCTGCGCCATCTATTATTCTTTGACTTTTATTTTACCTAATTACTGAAATTCTTAAAAATAGTGTATTTTATTAAAATTTATGCTTTAAAAATTTATACATAAGACAAATTAAAAATAAAATCTAAGTCATCACCACTAAATCGCATATATTTAAAAATAAATCTTTTACTAAAATTTCTAAATAATTGATACAAGACAAATCAAAATTAATATTTTTATCTCTAAGTTATTAAAAAATCAATATAATCGTAAAAATTTAATAAGGGAAATTTATGGCATTTGAAAATGTATTAAAAGCGATTGAAGATATAAAAAATGGCAAAATGGTAATTATGGTCGATGACGAAGACCGTGAGAATGAAGGAGACTTGGTCTTTTCAGCGGCAAGCAGCGATATGCAAAAGGTAAATTTTGCGATCACTCATGCAAAAGGTGTGCTTTGCCTTGCAATGGATGAAGCAAACGCAAAAAGACTTGATTTGCCGCTAATGGTTTCTAAAAATACATCCAGTCACGAAACCGCTTTTACTGTCACGATTGATGCAAAGGAAGCAACGACAGGCGTAAGTGCTTATGAGCGTGATATGACGATTAGACTTGCTGCTAGTACTGATTCAGTGCCTGAAAATTTTGTAAGGCCTGGGCATATATTTCCGCTTATTGCAAAAAAAGGCGGCGTACTCGTTCGAACAGGTCACACTGAAGGATCAGTTGATCTTTGCAAACTTGCTGGCGTTAGTCCAATGGCAGCGATTTGTGAGATCGTAAAAGAAGATGGCACAATGGCAAGACGTGATTATTTGGAGGAATTCTGTAAAAAATTTGACCTAAATATGATAAGCGTTTCTGAATTAGTAGAATACAGACTTAGTCACGAAAGCTTAATAGAAGTTTCGCCTGCAAAGAGTGTAAAAATCTGTGGTTTTGAAGCAAAAAGATATGACATAAAAGATCACGAAAATAAAAATCATGCTACCTATGTTTTTGGAGAGATAAAAGCACAAACTAATGTAAAATTTCAAAAAATAAGCAAAGACCATGAGCTTTTAAGTGGAGACAAATTTGATAATTTATTAAAGGCATTGGATTTTTTAAGTAAAAATGGCGGAGTATTGCTATTTTTAGACAGCAATAAAAGCGATGTAAGCTCACAAAAAGATTATGGCATTGGGGCACAAATTTTAAAGTATTTTGGCATAAGCGAAATTGAGCTTTTAAGCTCAAATAAAAATAAAGAATTTGTAAGCCTTGCAGGTTTTGGTCTTGATATAAAAGGCTATAAAGAAATTTAAATAGATAGCCTTTTGACGCTTTTTATTTAACGCGGATATTGATCATCCTAATAGCAAAATTCTTCACTTGGAAAAATTTTGCCTTTTACATCATTTGTGTAGGATTGTACACTCTTTCTTACAATATCCGCTCCATCAAGATAGCGTTTTACAAATTTTGGTTTAAAGTCTTCAAAAAACCCAAGCATGTCAGACCATACAAGCACTTGTCCATCGACATTTACCCCAGACCCAATGCCAATAACTGGTACATGAACTTGCTTTGTTATCTCGCTAGCCACGCTACTCATCGTGCCTTCAAGCAAGATGCCAAATGCTCCAGCTTGCTCAAACGCCAAAGCCTCGTCAATTAGTTTTTTTGCCTCGATCTCGCTTCTGCCCTTTATCTTATAGCCACCTTCAAATTTATAAAACTGAGGCTTTAAGCCGATATGAGCCATAACATTTATGCCCTCTTCGCAAAGGCGTTTTACTAAATTTACTTGGTGCATGCCAACTTCGAGCTTTACTGCATCGGCATTTGTCTGTTTGAAAAATTTCATCGCATTTTTTATAGCTTGCTTTTCATTTGTGTAGCTGCCAAATGGCATATCAGCCATGATAAAAGTATTTTTAGCTCCGTTACAAACGGCCTTTGTATGATAAAGCATAGTATTCATGTCTGCACTTATCGTGCTTTCTTGCATATTAAAACTCATATTTAAGCTATCGCCAACCAAAATAATATCAGCATAATCATTAAAAAGCTTAGCAAATAACGCATCATAGGCTGTTATCATTACAATAGGGTCAATGCCTTTTTTGTTTTTTATATCATTTATGCTTAATTTTTTCTTCTGAGTTTTTTCATTTTTCATTGCAAGCTCCAAGGATTTTACCTAAAAGGCTAACAATTTTATCAAATTTTTGCTACAATTACGCCAATTTCTTAAGGACATAAAAATGGGTATATTAAAAAGGCTTGAAATAGATTACTCTTATGACATAGTTGAAGAATTTTTATCTCACTATGCTTTAATGTGCGATTTACTCGAGCCTTTGATAATAAATTTAGGAAGAGCTGATAAATATAAAGATAGTATCTTAGAGCTTACTAGGATTTTTCATAATATTAAATCAGCAGCAGGATTCATGCATCTTGATCCGATATTAAAGCTTACAACTTTAGCTGAAGAGATAGCTCAAGAAGCAAGAAGTCTAAAAGGGCCAGCAAATGATAAATTTATAGATTGGTTACTACTTATTAGCGATCAGTTTAATAAATATAAAGATGATGTAGAGAACGATTTTGAATATTTTAGCGTTCTTGAGCCAAAAATCATTGATGTGCCTGCAAAACTTAACTAAATAATTCACTAACCATTTTATTTTTTGGGAGCGACTTGGCTTCGACAGGAGCAGAGTGTGTACGGTGGCACGTCGCTTTGAGCAAAGCGTAAAAAGCTCAAATTAAATTTAAACGCAAACAACGTTAATTTCGCTCCTGCTTACGCTAAAGCTGCGTAAGTTCAGTTGAGCCTTGCTTAGTCTAATTCTAGCTAGGACAAAAGCAAGTAATTTAGCTAGAGTAGGCTCGCAAAGTGACTGCTTGCTAGCTGAAATTTTAGTCTTAGTCTAAATTTTGGTTTTGGAAAGTGAGCCTTTTTAGATGAAATTTTCACTTTTGCTAAGCGTGTAGAGGCTGTATGTATTTTGTTTTTGGACAGGGGTTCGATCCCCCTCGCTTCCACCATTTTTATCTAAAATACAAATAAAATTTTTATTAAATAGCTTAAATTAAAAAAGCTCTTCTGACTCGAAATAATTTTGTGAAATATTTCGCTCTTTTTCATTGGTATTTACATGAAGCACGTAGTAACCTATCTGTGTGTTGCTAGCATCTATTAGTGGTACCACGCAAAAGTAGTGCGTTTTATAAACGTAAAATTCATATTCTTTAAAATTAATATCACGCAAAAAACCTACTATGTTTAAATTTGCACTGCTTAAATTTTCGATGTAATAATCATTTAAAATTTGATCACTTGGAATGCTTTTACGTGATGGCATCTTGTCTTTTGCCAAAAGAACAAATAGATCAATTCCTTGCTTTTTAAAATAATTTCCAAGTGAATCAAAATTTAATAAAACCTCGATGTTGCCAATAATTTTACCATCACGTATTACGTTTGAGACAGCCCTTATATGCGTTCCAGCATACCACGCCTCGATGCCGACCATGGGCTTGTTTTGATGCCTTGACTCTTGCACTAAAAACCTACTACTAGCGATCATATCGCCATATCTGTTTAGATCCCAACTCCTTACATAGCTTTTTAGATCTTTATCATAAATGTGAAGCTTAATGTTGTTATACATCGATGCTGCGCCAAGGGTTTTGGTTAAATTTTCGATATTTTTTATGCACTCATCGCGGCTTTGCCCTAGCAAGCACATTTGTATAGACTCATTTTGAGCAAGCAAGATCGAGATCGCCATTGATGAAAATTTCTCATCATCTATACTTTTATTAAGCTGTTTTACCTGGTAATCAAAAAAGACTCGCATATTATTTTGCATCTTTTCAGTCATATAAGAGCTATAAAGAAAGTAAAAAAGCCCTCCAAGTACTATAATAAAGATAAAAATGATATAAAAATTAAGATATTTTTTATACTTATTCAAAACTAGCCCTTAACTTTTCTTCTAAAAATTTTGCAAATTTATCAAATTCTGGCAACGCAAGCTCGCTTTTTCTTTTTGGATTAGCCCAAACACTATCTGGAAAAAATGCGTCATTACTAAATCTAGCAATAACATGAATATGCACGTGTGACACGTAGTTACCAAAACTAGCAATATTTATCTTGGTTGGTTTATAAAACTCAAGCATCGCCTTTTCAGCTACTAGCATCGCTTCAAATAGCCTTGCCCTACTCGCTTCATCGCAATCGCTTAGCTCACGAAATGGCTTAATGGTAAAAATTTTTATCCATGGAAGTTCATTGTCTTCACGCTCGATTTTTATAAATTTATCTTCATAGATCATATTTGTTCCTATCTTTATACAAAATTTCTCTCTCTTAAAAGCGTATAAAGCTTGATAGTCGAGATAAAAAATGTCACGATCGCTGGTCCAAGGATCACACCCCAAAACCCAAATGTCGTGATACCTGCAAGCATCGCAAAGAATATAAGAAGTTCATTTATCTTTGTTGGTATTTTAACCAGCTTCGAGTTTATAAATTTAATAACAAGTGGTTTTAAAAGCGTATCAGCTGCAAATGAGATCACGACAATGGTGTAAAGTGCGATCGTGATAGCTGCTGCTGTGTTGCCATTTGCAAACTCATAAATACTAATAGGCGCCCATGCCAGAATACCGCCTACAACTGGAATAAGCGAAGCAAAGCTAAAAAAGATACCAGTTAGCACGCCGTCATAGCCGTAAAAACTTGTGACAATAGCAAATAAAAAGCCTTGGATTATCATATTTGCAATGGTTGAATAAAAGACCACACTCATCACGTTACCAACTTCGCTTAAAATAGACTCTGTGTCATCTTGCTTTAGCGGAAGTGCATATTTTAGATAGCTGATTAGTTCATTGCCATAAAGATTGCAAAAGAAGAAAAAGACCAAGATAATGATCATATCAACGCCAAATTTAAGGCTTAACTTACCTAGACTTGCAAGATTTGTCGCAAGTTGAGAAAAAAGCATCTTAATATCAAGTCCGCCGATAAATTCTTTTATCTTTGGCTCTAAAAAATTTATCGACTCAGGCATCCTAAAATCATAATTTTTGATAAATTCGATAGTCTTTGTGACATTGTTTATATCAAAGCCAGCTGCGTATTTTGCGATCTCAACCACCGCATAAAGAAGTGGGGCGATGAATAAGCAAAGAAGCACAGACGTGGTAAGCGCCGATGAAAGCGTCTTGCGGTTTTTAGTGAGCGATAAAAATGCAATTTGGACATTTGAAACCGCGACAGCAAGCAGTGCAGCGATAAAAATATCAAGCAGATATGGTTTAAAAAGATAGACCACCAAAGCCAAAGCACAAAATACAAAAATTCCAAAAAATAGTCTATTGTTCATCTTGCTCCCTTAAAATGGGGTAATTATAGCAAATTTATCAAAGCTGCTCATTTGCTTCCCAAATTTGCTCAATCTCTTTGCCATCAAGCTTGCAAAGCTAGCAAGTACGGCTAGGCTTTTGGCATTTTTAGCATGCTACTGGTGCTTAGTAAATTTAGATAAATTTATAGTTTTACGCAAAATTTCTAGCTCAAAAGCTCCTACAAATTTAGACTTTTACGTGCACTGAAAATTTGTCCCGACGATCTCGCATTCATCACATATTTGAACATATATAGTTCCCTCGCCATCTACTAGACTTCCAAGAGGAATTTGTGCTAGATATTTCATGCTTTTGCTACATTTTGGACATTTTAAATGCTCGGCATCTTGCTCCCACTGCGGATATCCTCCAAGCAAAATTTCGCTATCTATCATATATGAGTAGTGAGCGCAAACCTCGCTGGCTAGCTCGAAATTTTGCCCATCAAGAGTCGTCACAGCATCTCTTAAATAATCTTCGCTATCGCCCTCGCCTACCACTTCTGTTTGCACGCTTTTGCCGTCATTTTGGCAAAAATACTGCACAAGGCCAACGCATGTTGGACAAAATTTAAGCACAGCATCGTTTTTTAGCTCTAGTCCAAGTCGCTTTAGACTCTCTTTTTTGATGATAAATTCCAGCATCTCGCCGCTACAAAATTTACATTTTTCATCGCTTAGTGCTTTAAATTTAATGCTTGCATCTGCGTTTTGGCTTGGCCCACATGTAAAACATTTATCAAAAACTAGGCTTCTTCTCTTGCCACTCTCGTCAAAGCTCCAGCCAGCAACCTGCGCATATCCGTCCATATCAACATGAAGCTTCGCCTTCCAAGGCTTTGGCGCATTATAGAGCTTAAAAAATAGCTCCCTTACCACCTCATCGCCCTGCCAGGCAAGTGCGCAAAGGATGTGATTTATTTTTACGATATTTTCAGCGCCATTTAGACTATTTATGAGCTCGTCTCTTACGTCACTTGGGGCGTTTTTGTAAATTTCAAATGGGTAGTATTCACACTCTTTGGTCACTTCTCTTATTATCTGCTCGTCGCAAATTCCGTGCAGGTAGAAAATATAGACAAGATCACTATAAATTTCATCATATTTGCCTATCTCATCTATGTGTGCTAGGACATTTTTTAGCTTTTGTTTGATCTCATCTTTGCTTAAATTTTCATAAAACTCCAGCTTCTCTTTTTGCCTGCAATCATAGCAGATCCCGTCAAAGTAAATCGTCCTTTGCTTGCACTTAGGACAAAGATGTGGCTCGCTCATTTTTGCTCCAAATTTAAATTTCGCTACTCAAAAAGCCCTTTTTCGATGTCGATCTTGACGTTAAAGATCTCAAAACACTTCGCACTTGCGATCCTACCCTTTGCAGTGCGCTCGATAAAGCCATTTGCAAGCAAATATGGCTCGATGACGTCCTCAACCGTGCCCTCGTCCTCGCTAAGAGCCGCTGCGATCGTGCTAAGCCCCATAGGACGGCGCCTTGCTTGCATCAAAATTTCTAAATACCTAATATCCATCTCGTCAAATCCAAGCGAATTTACCCCAAGCGCGTTAAGCCCCTCTTTTGCGCGCTCGTGGCTGATGATTTGCTCGTCATTTACCTCGGCAAAGTCGCGAATTCGCTTTAATAGCCTAAGAGCGATCCTTGGCGTGGCACGTGAGCGTTTGGCGATCTCAAGCGAGGCGTTTTTGTCGCACTCTTTGCCAAGTTTAACAGAGGCTATCTGCACGATACGGCTTAGCTCGCTGCTTGTGTAAAACTGCAGCCTAAAGTCCATCCCGAAGCGGTCCCTTAAAGGCGCTGAGACCATGCCAGCACGCGTCGTTGCGCCTATTAGCGTAAATTTTGGCAGGTCTATCTTGATAGTCTGGGCAGCTGGGCCAGAGCCTATGATAATGTCTAGCCTAAAGTCCTCCATCGCAGGGTAGAGCACCTCCTCGATAGCTGGGCTTAGGCGGTGGATCTCGTCGATAAAAAGCACGTCGCCTTCTTGTAAATTTGTAAGGATCGCCGCCAGGTCACCACTCTTTTCTATCATTGGGGCCGCAGTCATTTTGATACTTACGCCCATTTCGTTTGCTATGATGTGAGCAAGTGTCGTTTTACCAAGTCCTGGAGGGCCGTAAAATAGCACGTGATCTAGGCACTCATTTCGCTTTTTGGCTGCTTTTATAAAGATGTCTAAATTTTGCTTGATCTTTTCTTGGCCTATGTAGTCTTCAAATTTTGTCGGTCTAAGCGAGACTTCAAAGTCATTTTCAAAGCTTACTTTTTCTATTTCAACAATTCTATCCAAAGTTTTTCCTTCTAAATTTAAGGCTTCATTTTACGCTTTTATGCTTAATCTAAGCTCGTTTAAATTTATAGTAAAAGGTGCTGCCTTCGCCATAAACACTATCAACGCCGTATGAAATTTCATGTTTTTGGCAAATTTCACTGACGATATTTAGCCCAAGACCAAAGCCGCCTTGGATTTCATCCTCTCTTACGTATCTTTTCCAGACCTTTTTGACATCCTTTATCCCCTTGCCAAAGTCTTGTACACTAAGCTTTATCCGGTCATTTTCAAAGCTTAAATTTATTAGTATTTCGCTCTCTTTTTGGCTGTATTTTATGGCGTTTGTAATCGTATTATCAATGATACGCTGAGCTTCAACCTTGCTTAGCATGGTAAATGCATCGCCTTCTAAATTTGTCTTTATCTCGATGTGTTTGACATCGGCCACGCTTGAGAGAAATTTCACTCGATCTATTATGTATTCGCCTAAATTTAGCCGCTCAAGTGGGAATTTTATATAGCCACGCTTTATAAAATACTCGACATCTTCGTAGGTTATTTGCATCTGTTTTAAGGCGTTTTTGATGCGAGTTATATACTTGTTTTCAAGCCCAAGCATCTCAAGATTCATACCAGCTACACCAAGTGGAGTCTTTAGCTCATGCATGGCGTCGTTAAAGAAGTTATTCATATATTTTTGAAACTCTTTATAAGGCTTAACGCTACTTAGATATAAGAAATATACGATAAAAAGCACCGCTACAAGGATGACAAGGAGCATAAGTGCTGCTAGAAATATACTTTTTTCATTATCAAGCTCTTTTTCAACGACAATGTAATAAGGCGTTTTATCCTTTATAAAAAAGCTTTTATAAAACAAGCAGCCATTTTCTTCAAGTGTTACAAATTTAAAGTTGCTTGGCTGCCTGGAGAGATTTGAAATAATTGGATTAAAATTTACATCATAGATCGCAAATTTATAATTTAAAGAAGGAGTTATATTTTCATTTTTTAAAAACGAATTTTTGATAATAGTTTCATGCTTCATCGCACCAAAAAGAGCTTTTGAAGTGCTGTTTTTTTGGCTTAAATTTAAGATCACAAAGCTTTGAAAACAAAAAAGCGACATTATGACAAATGTCGCTATGATCTGAATCTTAAAGCTCTTGTGCATCTATCTTGTAGCCTATACGCCTCTTTGAAGTGATAAAGTCACTGGTTGTTTTGTTTCTTATCTTTAAAACATGCATTCTGATATCAGCACCTTCTATCTCTTTATCATTCCAGACAAGATCTCTTAACTCTTCCATGCTGACGTAAGAATTTAGATGTGAAACTAGACACTCAACAAGTGCAACTTCTTTTGCGCTAAGATCGACCATTTTGCCGTTTTTAAATAGCGCACGCTTGTTTAGATTAAAGCTAAACTCGTCATTGATCTTTACTATGTTTTTATCATCAGTTCCATAGTATTTTCTCATAAGCTCAGCTACTCTAAATTTAAGCTCAGCTAACTCAAATGGCTTTTTTAGGTATTCGTTACAGCCAAGCTCGTAGCCAATCGCCATATCACCTATGTCAACCAAAGATGTTGTTATCATGATAGGAGCGTTTGGATTTAAACTCCTTATGTACTTGATAACCTCATGTCCATTTACGCCAGGCACTTTTATATCAAGTATAAAAAGATGATAGAAATTTTTCTCTATCAGATCGCAGGCCTCCTGACCATCGCTCACCGCTGTAACTTCATAACCAAGCGTCTGTAAAAACTCACAGACGCTCTCTTGAAACCCTAAATCATCTTCTAAAAGTAAAATTTTCAAATCTCTCTCCTAAAAAATAAGTTTTATTAAGATTTAGCCATATTGTAATATTTAATAGGTAAATTCAAAATTAAAATTATTTTTTAAGTATTAAATAAAAATTTGCCCCGCATAGACAATGTAACACCTTAGCAAAAAGACGCCACATATTACGAATAATGCGTTGATCACGGCAAATTCGCGTTTAAAATCATGCACCTTTAAAACGCTTAAGTCTAAAATGATAGGCAAAGCCATACCAAAACCTATGACACCAATATAAAACATTAGCCCAAGAGAATTTGCGCTAAGTGCGTTTGCTACGCTCTCCGCTCCACTTGTGCTTGCGCTTTTTACAACCATAAACAGAGCAACTATGAGCAAAAACTCAGCGATAATCGCAAAAAAATCAAATTTTAATAAATAGTGTGCAATATCGTTTTGCCTTTTTGCCTTATCTTTTAGCACGCCAACAAGTAACGTAAATGCACCAGCGCAACTCAAGCCTGATACTAAAAATAATACTGGCAAAACTGGTGTATTCCAAAGTGCGATCTTATGAGCTGCACTTAGCAAAAAGCCTGTATATGCACCAACACCAATGCCTAGGATAAAAAGTAAAATTCCTATTGGTCCTGAAAGCTTCTCGGCCAAATTTGCAACTAAGTCACAAATAGAAATTTTAAGTGACGCTATCTCATTTTTAAATGCACCGACTGCATACACAACGCTTAGCGGAGTATAAACTAGAAGCAGAGCAACACCTATTGACATAACTGAGTCAAAGTTATAAAGCAACAAGATCCAGTAAAAGCTTAGCGGCTTACCAAGATCAACTACCAAAAGTGCAAGACCAAAAATGATCGCTACTGGAGCGATAAGAGCAGCTGCTTTGAAGTAATAGTTATCTTTGCCGTATTTACCAGCTAAAAGCACTGCAACGATGCTAGCACCAGCACTAAGTCCTGCTAAAAATAGATAAAATGCTATTGGCCAGCCCCAGTAAATTTCTGTATACTGAGCTAGACTTCCTGACATGTTATTCATTGTGTGCTCCTTTTGTATTTGCGATCATTGCAAGTAGAGGTTTTGTGTTTAGCTCCGCTTTTGGCAAGTAGTATTTACTCTCTTTTAATTTCTTTGAAATTTTAGAGTTTTCATCATTTACGTCGCCAAAAGTTAGGGCATTTGTAGGGCAGACGCTAACGCAAGCTGGCTCTTTGCCCTCTTCTAGCCTACTCTCATAGCAAAATGTGCATTTGCCTATTTCGCCATTTGGTAAGACGTAGCGAGCGTCGTATGGACAGGCCAGGATGCAGTATTTGCAACTAACGCAAATTCTATGATCAAGTAGCGTCACGCCGTCAGCTGTTTTAAAGCTAGCGCCAGTTGGGCAAACCTCAACACAAGGTGCATCTTCGCACATAACACAGCTTTGACGTAAAAAGTCAGTCTTTAAATTTGGAAATGTCCCACTCATCTTTGCATGCACCTGCAAGCGGTAAAGCCCCCTCGGCACGTTGTTTGCACTTCTGCAAGCTACCGAACAGCCTTGACAGCCGATGCATAAATTTTCATCATGTATCATCATATATTTTTTCATTTTCTATCCTTACGCTTTACTTATACTAACGCCAACATTTGTAACCATGGTCGCAGCCACTGGCCCTTCGGCTGGATTAAGAAGCACGCTTGTATTTAGCCCCACGTGATCTATACTCTTAAGAGCTGGAGTGATGTGTCCAAAGCCGTGATAGATAAAGAGCGTATCTTCTCTAATGCCCTCGGTCACCATGAGCTTGCCCTTTTGCTCGCCAAATTTATTTTTCACCACGACCATATCGCCATCACGTAAATTTTTACGTTTAGCTGTTTTTGGATTTATCCAGATAGGGCTATCACTCATAAGATCATGAAGCGACGGCACCGCCTGAGTATGTCCATTGGTATGAATAGGCGTTTTGCCACAGGTTAAACAAAGATCATGCCCATCAAATGTGTCCATATCTTTGTCATTTAGCGCGCCATATCCTGCAAACTGTGCCTCGACATCAGGCAAAAATAGCTCTATCTTGCCACTTTTTGTTTTAAGCTTAGCCATATCATCCATTAGACCATTTTCACCTACAAATTTAGCAGCGACTGGATATTTAGCGACAAATTTATCGATCATGCCCTTTTCTCTAAACAAAATTCCAGGCTCATCCCACGTGATAAAGCCATCTTTTTCAAGCGTAGCAAGTAAATTTACATCTCCACCAGCTTGTTGCATCCTAAACTCGCGTATGTCATTCCAGGTGTAAAGCTCATCTATCTTCATGCGGCGTGCTAGCTCCCTAAAGATAAATGCCCCGTCCTTAGTGTCGCCAACTGGATCAATAACCTTATTTCTTATCATATAAGCTGGTTTTAGACCTGACTTATCCTCTATGCCCTCGTCGCGCTCTAGGTAGCTGCTCTCAGGCAAGATGACATCAGCAAATGTCGCCATATCGTTTAGATAGACATCACTTACCACGATAAAATCAAGCTTCTTCATCGCCTCTATGCTCTTCATCGTCTCAGCAACGTTTATTAGGTGATTAAATCGGATGTTAAACCAGCCTTTTATGGCGTAAGGCTTTTCGTTTAAGATAGCGTCATTTATATCCATCAAAACGCCATGTTTTCTGCTTACAAATTTATGCCTACCAGTCTCGCCAGCAAAGTCTAATCTAGTGACTTTTGGCACTTTAAATTTCTCATCTGGATTTTTAAGAACTGGAAATTTATCCTCGCCGACTAGTTTGTTAAAGGTTTTTGCATTTTTACCACCAAAAAGACCGCCTTTAACCTCCCAGTTGCCCATCATCGCATTTGCCACCATGATAGCCTTTGTCCTCATATATTCAGCTTTTGTGGTGGTTGTCTTATGCCCAAAATCAAAAATAACTCTTGGGGCAGCTTTATAAATTTCATCAGCGATGCGTCTAACGTCACTTGCTTTTATACCAGTGATGCTCTCTTGCCATTCAGGCGTTTTGCCCTCTACACTTTTAACGATCTCATCAAAGCCGGTTGTAAATTTCTCTATAAATTCTTTATCATAAGTGCCATTTTGTATCCATGTATTTATGATAGCTAGCACAAAAGCTAGATCAGTGCCAGGCTTAACTGGCAGCCACTCATCAGCCTTTGAAGCCACCACGCTAAATCTTGGCTCAAGTACAAGTAGCTTTGTATCTTTTTTGGCTGCAAATTTAGCAAGCTTTTTAGCATCGGCTATGACGATACCTTCAAAGAGGTTATGACCAAAATTTACAATATATTTTGCATTTGCAAAGTCTCTTTTTAGCTTAGCTATGCCATACATCTGCTCGCAGACCATTTGATATGTGATCGGACAGCACGAAAAGTGTGAAAAGCAGTTTGGTGAGCCGTAAGATGAGGCAAAATTTACCATTAGCTTATGCGTTTGCGAGCTTTTACAGGTAAAGACAAAGCTTTCAGGGCCATACTTTTGCTTAATCTCAAGCATTTTTGAAGCAACTAGATCAAGTGCCTCGTCCCAGCTAGCCTCACGCCACTTATTTTCTCCTCTCTCACCAACCCTGATCAAAGGCTTTTTGACTCTATTTTCGTCATAAAGCTGACTAAAACCAGAGCCACCTCTTGCACAAAGTGAAGTTGCCGTACCGCCAGCTTTTGGATTACCGCTTAAGAAGCAAATTTTATTATCAACAACCTTTGCTTCGATAGGGCATCTTGAAGAGCACATCTCGCAAAAGCTACGGACGTACTTCTCATCTTGCTTTGCAGCATTTTCTAAAGCACCACCCGGTAAGGACGATGCAACCATACTAACTCCAGCACCGAATTTTAAAAATTCTCGTCTATTTAAGCTCATCTTTCTCCCTTTAAAAGATATTTGCCTTTAGTTATTCTAGTATTTAAAGTTGAAAATAAAATTAAATTTTACTTAATATTTATATTTAGATTTTTAGTTTTAAAAAATGGGTGTTCTAATATCAAAATGAGTAAAATTCTAAAAATGATAAATTTAATTAGTATAATTCTTAACGCAATCTTATAAAAATTTTGAATATAAAATTTTGATTAAGGATTTTGAATAGAAATTAAAAATTTTAAAGGGATTTAAAAAAGCCGAGAGAGATCTCGGCTTAAGTTTGATTTAAAATACCTATAAAAGTATCGGAGCTATCAAAAATCCAAGTGCGACAGAAAAAGCAATAGCTAAAACGCCTGGAATAAAAAAGGAGTGGTTGAATATATATTTACCTATCCTAGTTGTTCCAGTATCATCCATTTGAACGGCTCCAAGTAGTGTCGGATATGTTGGCAACACAAACAATGCTGAAACTGCAGCAAATGATGCAACTAAAATATATGCGTCACCGTTATTTGCAGCAGTTAAACCAAGTGCGGCTATAACTGTAGGAATAAGCGCCTTTGCGGTAGCGGCTTGAGAATAAAGAAGCATACTAGCAAAAAATAGCGCAACAGCTAGCATAAACGGATAGTCTTTAACAAAATCGCCGGCAAAATTTTTGATCGCATCGGTGTGATTTACCACGAAAGTATCTCCAAGCCACGCTACACCTAGCACGCAGATGCACGCGGTCATACCGCTTTTAAATGTAGCTGTATTAAATAGTTTATCGACCTTGACACCACAAGTTAGTGTGATTAAAGTAGCGATAACTAGCATAAAGCTCATAATAGCGTTATCTCTAGTTAATACCAACGTCTTTGTAGGCTTATCTGGATCTTCTACATATTTTACATTAGTAGTTGAGTCAGTTTTGACTTTTATATCTTTTGCGACTAGTTCGTTAAATTTATCCGGACTTTTGGTCTCATAAATTTTTTCATAGCCTGTTACATAGCTTGGTTTTATCCAACCTACGTTTTTACTAATAGCAGTAGCGTATAAAACGACAGAGATAACGCCAACTAGGAATATTAAAACAGATAATTTAGCTCCTTTTGGAAGCTCTTTTTTCTCTTCGATTTTAACATCTTTGATTAGCCCTTCTTTAAGTCTTCTTTGATACTCTTTGTCACTACTTAGATCAAGATTATAAAATATATTTATAACAAGAGCCGTTAACATACAACCAATAAAAGTGGTAGGTATCCAGATAGCTAATAGTAATGGATAACTAATGCCAAGTCCGCCCAAAGCATGCTCACCAGCCATAAATACAACCGCTGCTGAAACTGGGCTTGCAGTAATAGCTATCTGACTAGCGACAACAGCTATACTAAGAGGCGCGCTAGGCTTAATATTTTGCGTCTTTGCAACTTCGGTAATAACTGGAATCATAGAAAATGCTGTGTGTCCAGTACCAGCAAATACAGTTAGCAAGTAAGTGACAACTGGAGCTAAGAAATTTATATATTTTGGATGTTTTCTTAGTATCCCTTCAGCTATTTGCACCAAATAATCAAGGCCACCAGCTACTTGCATCGCTGTAATAGCAGCTATAACGGACATGATGATTAAAATAACGTCCCAAGGTATACTACCTGCTTTTAATCCAAGTCCTAAAGTTAAAACTACGACGCCAATGCCACCAGCATAACCAATAGCCATACCGCCTAGTCTAACACCCAAGAATATCGCACCAAAAAGCACGATCAACTGTAATATCAATGAAATATCCATTGAAAACTCCTCTATTAAATTTTATAACTAAAATTTTTACTTAAGCGTGTCAGAATTTTGACACGCTTTTAATAATACTTTGCTTAAATTTTTACCTAATCATGCTTGGATTTAGCATATTTTTTGGCTCTAAAATTTTGTCGATCTCTTCCTTGCTTAGATAACCTCTCTCTAGGCAGATATCACCAACTGCTTTACCAGTTTGCAAAGCCTCTTTAGCGATGCTTGCAGATTTTTCATAGCCAATGTATGGGTTAAATGCTGTTACGATACCAACTGAGCCTAGAACTGATTTTAAGCAAGCTTCAGGATTTGCTGTTAGTTTTCTTACAGCTTTTTCAGCTAGCGTTTTCATCGCGTTTTCAAGGATAAATATAGAGTTAAATAACGCATAAGCAATGCCCGGCTCAAATGCATTTAGCTCAAATTCGCCTCTCTCACTGCAAAGCATGATAGTTACGTCGTTACCGATGACTTCATAGCACGCTTCGCCTACAACCTCAGCGATAACTGGGTTTACTTTGCCTGGCATGATAGAGCTGCCTGGTTGCATTTGTGGTAAATTTATCTCGCCAAGACCGCATCTTGGACCTGAGTTCATTAAGCGAAGGTCATTTGCGATTTTTGAAAGTCTAACAGCTGCAGTTTTTAACGCACCACTTACGTGAACGAAGTCTGCTGTATCTTGTGTAGCTGCGATGAAATCATCAGCTTTTTTGAAATCAACACCAGTGATATCTTTTAACTTTTTAACAACTACATTTTTATAATCAGGGTGGCAGTTGATACCTGTACCAATCGCAGTTGCACCCATATTTAGATATGTCATTGATTCGCGTGCAGCTGTGATCTTTTCGATATCGCTTTTGATGTAGCTTGCAAATGCATTAAATGTATTTCCAAGTGTTGTAGGAACTGCATCTTCAAGCTCTGTTCTACCCATTTTAATAATATCTTTAAATTCTTTTGCTTTTTTATCAAATTCGTCTTTTAGTAGATTCATCGCAGTAAGCAAATCAGTAAGCTTTGCGTAAGTTGCTACTTTTATTGAGCTTGGGTAAGTGTCATTTGTACTTTGTCCAAGATTTGTATGATCATTTGGATGGATGTATTGATACTCGCCTTTTTTATGACCCATGCTCTCAAGCGCGATGTTTGTAATAACCTCATTTGCATTCATGTTTGTGCTTGTTCCAGCACCACCTTGGACCATATCAACCACAAATTGATCTAAAAACTCACCAGCTATTACTCTATCAGCGGCTTTTGCTAGCGTATCAGCGATCTTAGGATCTAAAACACCAACCTCTTTATTTGCAAGTGCGGCTGCTTTTTTGATTTGCGCAAATGCTTTTACAAAGTATGGATACTCTTTTAAAGTTCTACCGCTCATGTGAAAATTTTCGGTAGCTCTAAATGTTTGGATACCATAATAAAAATCGTCAGAGATTTCCAACTCACCTATAAAATCGTGTTCTTTTCTGGTTGCCATAACCATTCTCCTTATAAAAAATGTATTAATGAAATTATATAGATATTTAATATTTTAAATATTAATTACTACTTTATTTTTTTAAGCTTTGACTTTTAACCTAGATAAAACGACTTTTGGAGAAAAATTTATAGTAGCTTTTAAGCTATATTTAATAA
>NZ_PIRZ01000006.1 GCF_003048575.1 Campylobacter concisus
TTAAAAGGTCGTAAAAGGCTATTTAAAAATATATTTTTTACATTTAAAATGATAGTGAAGCAAATTTTATCCTTGTCCCGCTCTCATTTTAAATGTAAAATACTCTCATTTTAAATGCGCGCGGATAGAATTTTACATAATGAAGTCAAGGAGTTCATCTAAGGATTTTGTCCTTAGATGAAAGATTAAGATTTTTTGATCGCTCTAACAGGAATAACAAATATTGCTGCGATCACATAAAAGGCAATACAAAAAACAGCCGCCATCATAAATATCTCACCGATATCATAAAAGCTTGACTCAAGCCTAAATGTATCCACGTAATTTATCGCAAACCATAATGCTACGCCAAGAGCGATAGCAAAAACGAAAAAACCCCAAGAAAACAAGAAATTTAATATCTTAGTTCCCAATTTCTCTCCTTTTTAATTACTTTTCTAACTTAAAGCCGCCACCAAAAGCTCTATAAACTTCGACTGCGCTATCGACCTCATCAAGCTTTGCTGAGACGTCTTGTAATTTTGCCTGAAGCAAATTTCTCTCCGCATCAAGAAGCTCTAAATGTCCAATATAGCCAGCATCATATTGCTCTTTAGCAAGCGAGTAAATTCTTTGTTGGGATTTTAGCAAATTTTTCACTTGTTCCAAAGAAATTTTTGCATTTTGCCTTGAAACAAGCGCATCTCTTACTTCGCCAAGAGCCGATTTTACCGCTGCTTCATAATTAACAGCGGCAATTTGTTTATTTGTTTTAGCCACTGCTACATTATTTTTTGTCCTACCAAAATCAAAAATTTTCTGTGCTAAAGAGCCCCCTATGCTCCATGTATTGGCATTTCCAACAAAGATATTTTCAAAATCAATACTTGAAAAGCCAAAAAGTCCAGTCAGTGAAATGCTTGGAAAATACTCAGCCCTTGCAACACCAACAAGAGCATTTGTAGCTTTTAAATCAGCCAGTGCCTTTGCCACGTCGCTTCTTCTTAGCAAAATTTCAGAGCTAATGCCAGCACTTATCTCGGGAGAAGCTGGTAAATTTTGTGAGCTAGCAACAGCTCCATTTAAAATTTCATTATTACCTTTACCAGTCAAGATGGCTAGTGAGGTGATAGCTTTTGACTTTGCATTTAATATAGAAGTAAGATTGGTCTTAGCGCTTTCTACTGCTGCCTTACTTTGCAAATAAGTCATCTCATTTATGCTTCCAAGATCAAGCTGTGTTTTGCGAAGCGCTAGCGTGTCTTCATAAGTTTTTAAAGTCTCTCTTAGCACAGCTTCTTGCATATTTAATGAAACTAACGCAAAGTAGCTTTTTGCAACACTTGAGCTGATACTTAGTCTCGCGCTATCGTAGTCAAATTTGGTTGCATTTAGGCTTTCTTCGGCTGCTGCTACATTATTTCTTACTCTACCCCAAAGATCAATCTCGTAGTTTAATCCTAAATTTATATCTGATTTTCTATAACGAGTTTGTGGTTGTTTAGTATATGTTTCACCGCTACTTTTTGCTTTTTCGTAGCCTACATTTAAATTTATACTAGGAAGCAAATCTGCCTCAGCTACGCCAAGACTTGCCT
Organism: Campylobacter concisus; assembly: GCF_003048575.1. Classification (NCBI taxonomy): domain Bacteria; kingdom Pseudomonadati; phylum Campylobacterota; class Epsilonproteobacteria; order Campylobacterales; family Campylobacteraceae; genus Campylobacter; species Campylobacter concisus. Next base: position 1,578 of record NZ_PIRZ01000006.1, read on the forward strand.
TTGCTTTCTCTAAATTTAAATAAGCAACACGTAAATTTGTATTTCTCTCAAGTGCATTTTCTACTAGAGAATTTAAATTTTCATCGTTAAATTCTCTCCACCAAAGATCCCTTATATCACTTGTCTCATAAGTGTAAGTAGATGTGAAATTTGTATCTACATTTGGCATATCTGGACGAAATGAGCAACCAGCCAAAAACGCCGCCGTTATAAGTATAAACGCCTTATTTTTCATCTTTTTTTGCTCCCTTTTTCCAGTATTTCTCATTTAAATTTTCAAGCAAATAGTAAAACATTGGCACAAAAAATATAGCTATCGTCGTAGAAGCGATCATACCACCAACCACGCCAGTTCCTAATGAGTGGCGAGATGCAGCGCCTGCGCCTGTGCTTATAACCATCGGGAAGACGCCTAGAGTAAATGCGATTGATGTCATTACAATTGGTCTAAAGCGAAGTTTGGCTGCATTTATCGCTGAGTCAAATATACTCTTACCACTATCACGCTCTTGCATTGCAAACTCTACGATCAAAATGGCATTTTTAGCCGCTAGACCAATAAGCAACAAGAGTCCGATCTCAAAGTAGATGTCATTTGTTAGCCCTCTTATCCAAACTGCTAGCAATGAGCCAAATACCGCAAATGGTACGGCAGTGATGACCGCAAGTGGAATGAGCCATCTCTCGTACTGAGCAGCAAGGATGAGAAATACAAAGATCATACCAAAGATAAAAGCAACCGTGCCTGTTCCTTGAGAATTTACCTCTTGATACGCAGTTCCTGCCCAGCTTATAGCGTAGTCCTCGCTGCTTAGCGTGTCATTTACGACCTCTTGGATCGCCCTTATCGCATCACCTGATGTATAGCCAGTTTTTGGATCGCCCATGATCTTAGCCGATGGAAAGAGGTTAAATCTATCAACAATGTCAGGTCCGATCGTTCTTGTAAGTGTTGCTACTGAATTTAGTGGCACCATGCCGCCATCATATGAGCGGACGAAAATTTTTCTTAGATCCTCAGGATTATTTCTAAAACTTTCCTCAGCTCTTGCATATACTCGGTAAGATTTACCAGCAAGATTGAAGTCATTTATATAGTAAGAGCCAAAAGTAGCTGCTACCGTGCTAAAAATTTCGCTCTCACTTACGCCAAATAATTTAGCTTTTTCTTTATCAACTGTTATCTTAAACTGACGATAATTTGTCTCAAGCGTGGTTCTCACATTTGTTAGTTCAGGCCTTGCATTGGCTATTGCTGATACTTTTCTAGCGTCTACTTCTATCTCGTTGTAACTCTTGCCGCTTTTATTTTGTAGATACATCTCAAAGCCACCAGTCATTGAAAGACCCATGATAGGTGGTAAATTTACAACGAATGTCATTGAGTTTTTTGAGCCCCAAAGCATACCATTAAACTGGCCAGCTAATGTATCAGCTCCATTGTTAGCGCCTTTTCTCTCACTCCAATCTTTTAGCTTTATAAAGCTAACGGCTGAATTTTCCCTAAGCGAGCTAGCTAGTATGTCATAACCTGCAAAAGCCATAGTGAACTCAACATTTGGATTGCTTAAAATGGCGTTGCTAATCGAGACTACTTCTTCTTTTGTCTTTAGCATATTTGTTGAAGGCGGAAGTGAGGTGATAACCATTAAAGCACCCTTGTCTTCTGAAGGCACAAGTCCTTTTGGCACAGCATCAAATAGCTTATAAGTGGCAAATCCTAAAATACCAATTACAATAAAGCTAATAATAATATGCCTTAAAATTTTAGCCACTCCAGCCGTAAAGAGTCTGGTGCTAAAGTCAAAGAAGTCGTTAAATTTCTGAACTATCCAAAATGGCTTGCTCTCTTGCTTCTTAAGCATAACCGCACAAAGTGCTGGCGTAAGAGTAAGAGCGACAAAGCCTGAGATACAAACAGAAACAACAAGTGTCAACGCAAACTGCTTTTGTATGACGCCAACAAAGCCCTCCATAAATGAAACTGGCACGAAAACCGCGCAAAGCACGAGTACGATAGAGATAACCGGAGTTTGCACCTCCTCCATCGCCTTAAATGTCGCGTCTTTTACGCTTATCTCTTTATCTTCATGCAAAATTCTCTCGACATTTTCTATGACGATAATAGCGTCATCTACGACGATACCTATGGCTAGGATCAGGGCAAAAAGTGTGATCAAATTTATACTAAAGCCCATCACATAAAGTCCGCCAAATGTACCTATGATAGATACTGGCACGGCAAGCATCGGAATGATAGTCGCCCGAAAACTTTTTAAGAAAAAGTACATTACGATTAAGACGAGTACCATCGCTTCAATAAAAGTTTTTATAACCTCATCAATTGAAACATCTATAAATTCTGTTGGATTGTAAGCTATGGTGTGCTCTAGGCCAACAGGATAAGTTTTCTTTAGCTCTTCAAGCTTTGCTTTGACAGCTTCAGCAGTTGCAAGTGCGTTTGCGTCGTTTTGTAAAAATAGCAAAAGAGGAATAGCCGGTTTGCCGTTTAACATCGCATCGTTAGCATAGCTAGCTGCTCCAAGCTCTATGGTAGCTACATCTTTTAGCTTCAACACTGATCCATCGGAACTTTTAATTATTATATCGCCAAACTGGGCTGCATTTTTAAGACGACCATCGGTACGAACAGAATAAACATAAGGATTACCACCATCCGATGGCTGTTCGCCTATCTTGCCAGCGGCATATTGTGAGTTTTGAATTTTTACTTGAGAAATGACGTCGCTTGGAGTTAGTTTAAAATGAGCTAGTCTATCTGGCTTTAGCCAAATTCTCATAGAATACTCTTTAGTACCTATCAATACTGTATCACCGATACCACTAACCCTTTTTATCTCATCAGCAATATTTAAATTTACATAGTTATATAGTTCGATCAAATCCATATTTGGATTTGTAAAGCCAACAGCTTGAAGGATCGAGCCACTTCTTTCGCGAACCGTTACGCCCATATTTTGCACTTCTTGAGGCAGCCTTGAAAGAGCAGCTTGCACGCGGTTATTTACGTCGATTGTAGCTTGTTTTGACGATGAGCCGATCTTAAAATATACGCTTATATTCATAGTACCTGCTGAGCTTGAGGTACTTTGCATATATAACATATTTTCAACGCCATTTATCTGGTCTTCAATCGCACTTGCGACTGAGTCGGCGATAGTCTGTGCATCAGCACCGCTATATGTCGCACTTACAGAGACAGTAGGTGGAGTAAGACTTGGATACTCCTCTATAGGAAGCCCCTTGATACCCATAAAACCTGCTATAACTATGATGATAGATATAACAGTTGCAAATATCGGGCGGTTTATAAAAAATCTTGAAAACATCTATCTGCCTTTACTTGCTACTTGTAGCGTTTGCATCTTTGCCGTTTATAAATTCCGCACTTAGGTCTTTATCAGTTTCAACTGGTGCACCAACTCCGATTTTAAGGAAGTTATTAACGATTATCTTATCGCCATCTTCAAGACCTTCAGTGACTGCTACCATATTTTTTGTTTGATATCCTGTTTTTACATTTTTTTGGCTTACTTTGCCATCTTTTACGACTAAAACATAAGAGTTTGTAGCACTTTGTTGAAGAGCAACTTGTGGGATGTTAAAGGCATTTTTTTGCACAAATCCACTCATCTTTATATGACCAAACGCACCTGGTAAAATTTTACCCTCACTGTTATCAAAGCTAGCCTTTGCTAAAACGCTGCCAGTTGCAGTATTTACGACATTATCTATAAAATTTACTTTACCATTAAAATTTTCGCCATTGACACTTAACACAGTGTCACTATTTAGCTGTTGCCATGAGCCGTTATCCAAATTTGTCTTTCTAGTTAGATTATCCACATCAGCGATATAAAATTCTGCTTCAATAGGATTTATTTTTGTAAGTCTTACAAGTTTTGTTTGGTTTGCTATGACAAGCGAACCAACATCTACTTGATTATCACCCACTACGCCGTCAAATGGCGCTGTAATAGTCGTGTATCCTAGATCTATTTTTGCATTTTTTAAATTTGCTTTTGCGCTTACTAAATTTGCATTTGCGATGTCGTAAGCTGCAACGGCTGCGTCGTAGTCTTTTTGAGAAACTGCATTTTTCTTATAAAGGGCAGAAATTCTTTTAAACTCAGTCTCAGCATTTTTCAAATTTGCATTTGCTACGCCAACAGAGGCATCAAGTGAGTCAAAGCTAGCTTGATATTTTTCTGGATCTATCAAAAATAACTTATCGCCCGCTTTTACTTTGCTTCCCGGCTTGAAAAACTGCTTTATGATAGTTCCGCCAACTTTTGGATAGATGATGACATCTTGACTACTTGTAACTGTTGCGGTGTAATCAAAACTAATAGGTATGTCTGTTTTTTGTGCGGTAAAAATATCCACATGAGATAGTGGCATCTGGTGACCTGCTGCCGCTTTATTCTCTTTATTTTCAAAACAACCACTTAGAAATAAAACTGTAACCGAAAGCACAAGAGCACTTTTAAAATTTGCCATAAAAACCTCTCTTAATTTTAAATTTTAATATCATATTTAGTTTTTGTAATAATTGTTACAAAAATTTAAAGTTCTCGATTCTATTAGAAAACAAATAAAAAGTCAATTTTATTTTTTACTAATTCCATTCAAAAACAACTCAACACACAAGCCAACATGCTTTTTACGTTTTTTTTCACTAAGCTTTGGTTCTTCATTTATCAAAAGCGAATCGTAGTAATAAGCCCCAATCACACTTTGTATAAAGTACTTCGCAGCAAATTTGGCTGAAAATTTTGGATCAAGTTTGGCTTTTACCTCATCTCTTTCAAAGAAATTTATAAGCACAAGATCGATCTTTTTTAAAATTTGATCCAAAAACGTCTTACCAAGTTTGCCACCATTTTTAGAACCCTCACTCATCATTATCCTACCAAGAGAGATATGCCTTTTGCTGCAAGTAATAGAAAATATTATGGTTGCAAATTTGGTTAAAAATTCCTCCAAGCTGTGAGAAATTTTAAGATCTATCTTCTCATCGATCTCTTTTATAAGGCTATCTATACTCTTGTTCAATGATCGCCTCAAAAAGCCCCTCTTTGTTCTCAAAAAATGTATAAATGCTAGAAAGCGATCCGCCACTTATCGCTACGATGTCACTTAAGCTTGTCTTTTCGTATCCTTTTTCTAAAAATAGCTCAAGTGCTGTTTTTACGATAAGTTCGTATCTTTTTTTACCCTTTTCTGAGATCGCCATCTTGCTTCCTATTAAATTTTTGCCATTTTATCATCTTTTAGGATAGATAAAAGTACTTTGCCTTTGCACGCTGACAGCTGGCTCATCAGTGGCATAGGCTTTGATATTTATATGTTTTAAAAGATCTTTATCGCTTAAATTTTCATTTTTTGATTTTAGCGTGACGATTACTCGTTGCTTTGCACCAGCTTTTAATATAAATGGCTTATTTGGACGAGAAATTTCTATATTCTTATCATCTACTTCAAAGTAAAAGGCGTGCTCTTTATTTTGTGTGTTTTGCACCAAAAATACGTAAGAATTTTCGACTTCATTTTCGCCTAAAATTTTATAAAGCTCGCTTGTTCTATTTATGTTTAAAAGCATACTTTCTTTTTTGCCACTCATCAATACCCCAGCTGTTAAGACAATGCCCAAAATGACAAGATAAGCAACCGTTCTAAAGCGTAAAATTTTGACTCTTTTTTGCTCTTTTATAGAATTTATACTTCTCCACTCAATAAGCGAACTTTCATCAAAATGCTTCATCACTTTAGCGCAAGCATCGCTACACTCTAGACAATTTATACATTCAAGCTGCATACCTTTTCTTATATCAATGTGCGTCGGACATATTCTCACGCATGCTTCACATCCCGTGCACAGCGCGCCCTCTTCTTTCGGTTTTTTAAATTTCTCTTTTCCGTTATAGATTATGCCGCCTCTTTTTTGATTGTAAATAACTTGGATAGTGTCGTTATCAAACATCACTGATTGCACCCTAGCGTAAGGACAAACATAAATGCAAAAATTTTCTTTTAAAATAATGACATCATAAACTAACCAAATAGCGACAACAAGCCAAAATGCAAACAAAACTCCATGTTCGCTTGGCTCTTTTAAATAAGCGAAAAAATCAAGCGGTGGCACAAAATACCATAAAAAATTTGCCGAAATAATAAGAGCTAAAATACACCAAATTCCAACTGCTAAAGCACGCTTTAAAATTTGTCCTTTTGGCTCATTCTGCTTATTTTGTATATTTTTTCTGATCTTTAAAATTTTAGTTTGCAAAAGGTCACGAAATATCGTTCTAAAAATAGTTTGCGGACAGCTCCAGCCACACCAAACACGCCCTGCAAGTGTCGTTAGAAAAAATATACTTAAGAACAAAATGATAAACAAAAATGGCAACAAATAAAGCTCTTGCATATCAAATTTTGTAAAAAAGAGATCAACTCTACTTTTATCAAAACTTAGCAAAAATAGCTGCGCATCATTTACTCTGATAAATGGTAAAACAAAGACAAATAGCGTGATACAGGCGAAAAAAATGTAACGCTTCTTGGCGTAGCTAAGATGAAAATTCTTTGACATAATAAGCCTTTTTTGAAATTTTATGATTATAAAGCTTATGGCATTAAAAGAGTTTTAAAAAAAAATAGTTAAAAGCTTAAATTTATGAAAATTAAACTATACTCACGGCTTATTTTAATCTGAAAGGTGGTGAGGACGTTGCCTGGTATTAAGGTACATCCTAACGAGTCATTTGACGAGGGTTACAGAAAGTTTAAGAAACAAACTGACCGTAACTTAGTAGTAACTGAAGCAAGAGCTAGACGCTTCTTTGAGCCTAAAACTGAGATCCGCAAGAAACAAAAAATTGCTGCTCGCAAGAAAATGCTTAAACGCCTTTATATGCTTAGACGCTACGAGTCAAGACTCTAAAACCAAGACAAAGAGGGCTTTGCTCTCTTTGTTTAACTCTTCTTTTAGCCTTATTTTTTTATAATCAAAGCAAATTTTTTATTTTATTTTAAACGGAAATTCGATGCAAAAGCTAGCTATAAACGAAGCTGCAGAAATTTTAGGCATAACAAAAGAAGCAGTCTATAATAGAATCCGCCGTGGTTCGATCAATACAGTCATTGAAAATGGCACAAAATTTGTCATCCTTGATGAGAAACCAAGTAGCGAAAAAGCCACAAAACCCGCTCCAAAAAGTACAAAAATCAAATCCCAAAATGATGAGTTTATAAATTATTTGCTAAATGAGTTAAGCGAGTTAAAGAGCTTAAATTTAAACTTGCAAGCTGACAAAGATAGGCTCTTTAAAGAAAAAGAGCAGATGCTAATCGAGCGAAAAAATGAAATTTTGCAAATTTATAAGGACAGAGATGAAAAGCTCATGCAGTTTCTAAATGCTATGCAAAGGCCGCTTTTAACACAAAAAAACGACGATATGCCAAATAATGAAGCGATAGAGGCCGAGATAGAAAATGAGTCAAAATGGATAAATTTAAGTGAATTTTTAAAGGAGCTAAATCTAAAGCCAAAGGCAACGAAAAAAGCCAGTGAAAAGATAATAAAAGCGATACACCACTCAAAATTTATAAAATTTAAACGAGGCGTGATACTTGTTAGAAGACATAAAAATTTAAAAGAGTTGATAGGAGAGATATGAAACACATTAAAAAGATAGCTACTTATGCTGCGGTAGGCGGATTTGGTGCGATCGTTATGGCTGGCCTTGCTGGTTGTGGCAGTGACAATGGCGGTGATGAAAACGCACTAAACGAAGTTGCGCAAAAAAATGGCGCCTTTGTCATCATCGAGGAGAGTGCACCTGGCGTTTATAAAATTTTAGAAGAGTATCCAAGCACCGAAACTAGGGTCGTGCTAAAAGATATGAACGGCACTGAGCGCGTGCTAAGTAAAGATGAGATCGATAAACTTTTGGCGCAAGCAAACGCAAATATCGACAATGGCACTTCAAATTTGACAAGAACTAGTGACGCACAGCTAAGTAGCGGCGGACTAAGTCTTGGCGAGACGATCCTTGCTTCAGCAGCTGGCGCGATACTTGGTAGCTGGATAGGCAGCAAGCTCTTTGGCAATCAAAATTTCCAAGCAAATCGCCAAAGCACATATAAAAATCCAAGTGCCTACACAAGAAGTGTGGATAGCTTTAACAAGCAAAAGGCGGCAAATTCTGCTGCAAGAAGCAGTGGCGGAAAGAGTGGATTTTTCGGTGGTGGCTCGAAGTCGTCAAGCTCTAGCTCATCAAGCTTTGGAGGCTGAAAATGATAAATTTAAGAAAAATCACCCCATTAAACAACGAATTCATGGAGAAAATCGGCTTTGCATGGCATACAGATAACGACAACAGCTCATATATCGCTGATGAGATCGTGCAGGTAAAAGCAAGCGAGGCGGATGCTTATTATGAGGCGGCAAATGAGCTATACGATATGTATGTAAATGCCGCTCAGTACGTCATTGACAACAACCTTTTTCACGAGATAGGCATACCATTTAATCTCGTTGATAGCATCAAAAAAAGCTGGGAAAATGACATTCACTGGCACCTTTATGGCAGATTTGATCTTGCTGGTGGGCTTGATGGCAAGCCGATAAAACTGATCGAATTTAACGCAGACACGCCAACGGCAGTTTTTGAGACAGCGATCATTCAGTGGGCGATGCTAAAACTAAATCATATGGACGAAGCAGAGCAATTTAATAACCTTTACGAAGCTCTAAAGCAAAATTTTAAACGCCTTATCACGCTTGGCGACGATAATGTAAATTTCGAGGATGTTTACGAGGGCTGGGGGATACTCTTTAGCTCTATCGCTGGTAGTATCGAGGACGAGCAAACCGTGAAATTACTGCAATACATCGCAAAAGAAGCTGGCTTTAAAACCGACTTTGCTTACGTTGATGAGGTCGTTTTTAACGATGACGAGGGCATTTTTAAGGGCGATGAAAATTTTGAGTACTGGTTTAAGCTTGTGCCTTGGGAGAGCATAGCGATCGATGAAGGCGAGCTAGCACTTATACTTTCAAATATCATCAAAAACCAAAAAGCCATCATCATAAATCCCGCCTACACGCTACTTTTCCAAAGCAAGGGAATTTTAAAAATTCTTTGGGATCTTTATCCGAATCATCCACTCTTGCTTGAGACCTCAAACGAGCCGCTAAAGGGCAAAAAATATGTGAAAAAGCCGGTATTTGGTAGAGAGGGCGCAAACGTCTCGATATACGATGAAAACGGCGCACAAATAGCAAGTAATGACGGCGAATACGACTCAAACAAAGCCATCTATCAAGAATTTTACGAGTTTAATCAAGATGAGAGAGGCGAGAGCTACCAAGCTGGCGTATTTTACGCTTATGAGGCGTGCGCGCTTGGATATAGAAAGGGCGGCAAAATTTTAGATAACTACTCTAAATTTGTGGGACATTTCATTAAGGACTAAGGATGAAGATCGTTTGTTTAGACGCGGCAACACTTGGCGAAAACGTTGATCTTAGTGTTTTTAAGAAATTTGGCGAGTTTATCAGCTACCAAAAAACCAAAAGCGATGAGGTCGTGCCACGTCTAAAGGGCGTTGATGTCGTCATCACAAACAAGGTCGTCATCGACAAAGCCGTGATGGACGCGACAAATTTAAAGCTTATCTGCATAAGTGCAACTGGTATGAACAACGTAGATCTAGAGCATGCAAAAGCTAAAAATATAGCTGTAAAAAACGTCGCTGGCTACTCAACTGCAAGCGTCGTGCAGCACACATTCGCCTTGCTTTTTGAGCTAACAAATCGCATAAAATTTTATGATGAGTATGTAAAAAACGGCGAGTGGGTGAAGAGTGAAATTTTCACCTATCTTGGCGCAGACATCAGCGAGATCGCTGGCAAAGAATTTGGCATCATCGGACTTGGCGAGATAGGACGCAGCGTGGCGGCAGTGGCGCGTGCATTTGGCGCAAATGTGAGCTACTACTCGACAAGTGGAACAAATAAAAATAGCGAATTTAAACAAAAAAGCCTAGATGAGCTATTAAGAAGCAGCGACATCATCAGCATCCACGCACCGCTAAATGAAAAGACTAGAAATTTACTAGGCGCAAACGAGATAAATTTGCTAAAAGATGATGCAATAGTACTAAATTTAGGACGTGGCGGCATAGTGGATGAAGCGGCGATGGCAAGGGCGATAGATGAGAGAAATTTACGCTTTGGTACCGACGTTTTGGAGCGTGAGCCGATGAGTGAAAATAGCCCATTTTTAAATGTAAAAAAGAAGTCAAATCTACTCATCACTCCGCACGTAGCATGGGGTAGCTTGGAGGCTAGAAAGACGCTCATCGCAAAGATCGTCGCAAACATCGAAAATTTCATCAATGAGAGCAGATAATGGGCTATGATATAAGCTATCACGCCATTAGCGAAGATGAAATTTCAAAGTGGTATTTTGAGGCACTTGAGCTCACAAGGTCTAGTAAATTTGACGAGGTTTTAGAACTTGCTAGCAAGGCTGGCGTAGAGGAATTTTACGCCCAAAAGTACAAAGATACACTAAGCGCTGCGTTACAGTATAAAGACGATGAAATTTTTAACAAAACTCACGGCTTTTGTATCGCCGTCACGCAAGGATTTTTTAGAAAGTATTTCTACACTCGTGGCACATCGCTAAGCTCTTTGGCGCGGCAAAATGAGAAATTTAAAAACTATATTAGCAACTGGCGAGAAATTTTACCAAGCAAGTTTTTGGATAAATTTAGTGGTGAAATTTATAATGAGATCACCGAAAACTACTGTTGTGGCGCTTATGTAAACGCCAAAAACGTAGCTAAACTAAAGGCTGACTATGAAGCAGGTGGTGAGATAAAAGATGCGATTGATGGCTTTTACGCTCAAAATTTACCTGCATTTTTAGATGCGCTAAACTACGCATGCGAGCTAGAAATAGGCCTGCTCGAGGCCACTGAGGTCGTGGAGCCAAATCCACTTGATCTAAACAAATCAAGCTCATATTCAAATCTCTTTAACTGCGATCCAAATGGGGCTATCATCTACGCACAGACCGCAGTGCAGCAGATTGGAGAGGCAGTAGAGCAAGAAGAGACTGGCAAAAAGTCGATTTTTGAGAAGATCAAAGGGCTATTTAAATAAATTTGAAAGGATAAAAATGGCAACCGAACATAGCTTTGATATAAGTGCTGAGGTCGATATGATGGAGGTTAAAAACGCTCTTGAGACGGCGAAAAAAGAGATCGCGGCGAGATATGATTTTAAAGGGCTTGCGGCCGAGGTCGAGCTAAATGAAAAGGAGAAATTTATCACGCTTCTTAGCTCAAGCGACAACAAGATCGATGCGCTAAAAGACATCGTGATCTCAAAGCTCATCAAGCGCAACATCCCACCAGTTGCGATCACAGAGACAAAAAGAGAGCCAGCGAGTGGTGGAAATTTAAAAGCGACGCTAAAGCTAAACGACACGCTTGACGCTGAAAACTCAAAAAAGATCACTAAGGCTATAAAAGACTCAAAGATCAAGGTGAGCGCGCAGATCAGGGGCGAAGAGATCAGAGTGACAAGTAAAAGCATAGATGACTTGCAAGAGTGCATAAAGCTGGTGAGGGGGTTAAATTTAGAACTTCCGATCAGTTTTAAAAACCTAAAATAGTGCACATTTTCGCTTCATTATGCGTTGTTGATTCAAATTTTTGCTCGGTCATTACCCGCTCGGTAACTTCCATCACAAAAATTTAAATCGCCTAGCCTAATTTTGCGAAATAGCTGCGTGATTTTTATATTTAAAAATTTTATAGGATTTTGGGCTAAATCATGCGAAATTTCGCATAATTTTTGTATTTAAAATTTGTCGAATTTATGGGTGAATTTTACCTTATCATTTTGCATTCAATTTTGATCTATCTAAAAAAGAAGGACAAAAAATGAGCTTTTTTAAGAAAATTCTCGGTAAACAAATCGATCTTGGCAAGCAAATGCCGATCTATTTTGTAAGTAGCGACGAAGACTATATGCAGCGTGCATTTGAGCAAGCTCGTGAGAGCTTTAGATATTTTTGGCGTGAGGTTTACTGGGAACGCCACAGGATCGTACCAGCACTTGACTATGCGATGGTAAAAATTTGCTTCTTAGATGTCGTAAATGGCGAAGAAGTCGGCGAGCACATGTGGATAGACGATGTGGAATTTGATGGCGAAACGATATATGGCACGCTTGTAAATGAGCCTGATGCAGTGCAAAACGTGAAAGTTGGCGATCAAGTAAGCGCGAAGATAGATGAGATGAGCGACTGGCTATTTGCCATTTGCGGGCGCGCATACGGCGGTTTTAGTGTGCAGGCAATGCGCTCACGAATGCAAAAGAAAGAGCTAAAAGAGCACGATAAAGCGTGGGGGCTTGATTTTAGCGATTTTAACGACATTTTGGTAGTTTATGAGCAAAAAGAGCATCCTGAAAATTTGATAGAGCATCCAATGAGCAAAAATACATATGAGCAAGTAAAGCAATATATAAAAGAGCACCCAAATATGGTCACGGATGCCGATGAATTTGGCTATACGCAGCTTCACCACGAGGCGATCGCTGGGAATTTAAACCTTGTAAATCTCTTGCTAAAATACGGCGCTGATAAAAATGCTCGCACAAAAAGTGGCAAAACAGCGGCTGAATTTGCTGAAAAATTGGGCTGGAGCGAAATCGCAAAGGTGCTTAGCTAGTTAAATTTTTATAGGAGATAACTTTGAATTATCAAGATATTTTAAAACAGAAAGAAAATAATATTACTAGGATAGATGAAATCATAAAATTTTTAAGAGAAAATTTTGATAGCTTGGACAAATATGATAGTAAATATAGCCAGTTAATAGTTCTTTTAAATAAAGAGAAGAGGTTGTATAGTAATTTGGATAAAAGCGACCCTGATGTTTTTTATAATAAATTAAGGGAAATAAAACGTCAAATAGGTTTTAAAATTTCAGAAATTAAATATGAGCTATTAGATACATTCGAAAAGAAAAAATTTAAACTTAAAATAATGACAAAATTATGCGGGCAATATTTAGACAAATTATTAATTGAAAAATTTATAGATAATATAAAAAATAAAATATGTAAAAAACTTGACAAAATCTCAGTTAAGAATATAAATAAAAATTCCGATGAAATTAAAAAATTATTGGATGAATTTTTTATTTGCACAAACGATGGTTCTCCACATAAAGAAATTTTAAATTTAATAGACAGTGAAGACAATAGCGACACAAAACAAGAGGGATTCAAAAAAAATATATCAAAAATAAAGAAACAAATAACTGAGATCTCTAAAGAAAAAGATTTTAAAACTAAAGCAAATTTTAATGAGCACTATATTAAAGATATTAACAAGAAGACAAAAGAGATATCAAAACTTGCCAGTGAATATTTTGAATATTATTTAACAAAATCTTTTGAAGAAAGAAGTGTAAAAGACTATTTTAATGCTCTTTTAAAATTTCATCCATTGATACTATCTGGCATTAGCTTAGTTGGCATGATCTATTATTTTGCATATTTTGGGCTTGAGTTGAAATATTTTCCTGATTTAGGTGGAGCAGATGTAGCATATGTTGGTGTATCATTATTTTTTGTATCATCCTTTATTTCATTTTTTATTATATTTCCATGTCTAGTTTATCCAGGCTACTATGAAAATAAAAAAAATAAAACTTGGATGTTTTATTTTGGGTTTTCCTTGCTTCCTTTTCTTATATTGGTTTGCATGGCAATATTAAATACTATTACTATAAGTAAATCACTTTACGAATTGCTTCCGTGTTCTTTAATCGTATTAGGTATTTACTTATACATTGTATTTGTTATAGAACAAATAAAGGCTACTTTATTTAAATGTATATTTAAATGCATAAAAAACATAGTAACAATCATAGCAATAATTGCGATTTTTAAGTACATTTATAAAATTTATTTTTTAAAAGTATCGTTAGATGATGACTTTTTATTCATTTTTTTAATAGTTGCAGTTCATATTATAACGCTTTGCTTCTTTGAAGGTTTGGAACATTTTTATGAAAAAAAAGCTTACAAACCACTCTTAGTGACTGTATCAACTGTAGTACTAGTAATTTTATATCAGTTATCCTCAGGTGCAATTTTACATTGGCTTGGGATGGCAAATGTTGAATATAAGTATTTATCTATTGAAAAAAGTGTATTAGGGGCTTTGCCAAAAGGAATTTGCGAAAAAACAGAAAAAGATTCAATAAGAACTTATTATGATGCAAACGATATAAGTAATGTTGTAATGCTTTATAACATCAAAGCATTATCAACTCTTGGTAAATTTTATTATTTAGAAGCAATAGGTTGTGAAAAAAAAGAGAAAATAAGATTTGAGCTAGACTCAAGCAAAATTATCTCAAGAGCCAAAGAGTAATTTCCTTAAGCTTTGGGGCTAAAATTTGATCGATACGTGAAATTTGCAGATTTAAAAAATTAAAATCTATAGGCCAAATTTATCTGGCTAAGCTAAAAATTTCTTTAGCACAAGGCTAAATTTATTAAAAGTTAGCTATCCTAACATATCAATTTAAAACCAAACTTATTTAAGGCGATTAGTTATGATTTTTAAAAATATTGTTGAGAGTTTTGCTGTAAATTACGCTCATAATTCTATACAAAAATCGCTATACAACGAATTTAACATAGACATTTTAACCACAACCTACACCAAAACTCCAAAAAAAGGCAAAAAGTATATGCTCTATGCACATGTACCATTTTGTCACACATTCTGCCCATATTGCTCGTTTCATAAGTACCACTATGAACAAGAGCTTGCAAAAATTTACTTTGAAAATTTACGTGAGGAGATGAGGCAGGTTAAAGAGGCTGGATTTGACTTTGATTCACTTTATGTTGGCGGTGGTACGACGCTTATAAATGAGCCAGAGCTTGAGAAGACACTTAAGCTTGCAAAAGAGCTTTTTAGTATAGATGAAATTTCAGCAGAAAGCGATCCAAATCACATCTCACCCGAGAGTTTAGCCAGATTTGATGGGTTAATTGATCGCTTAAGCGTGGGTGTACAAAGCTTTGATGATGAAACATTAAAAAGAGTTGGCAGATACGAAAAATTCGGTTCAGCCAAGGAGGTAAAAAGAAAGCTTGAGCTCGCTCTTGGTAAGATCCCAGTTATTAGCCTTGATCTCATCTTTAACCTGCCAAATCAAACAAAAGAGCAGCTCATAAACGACATAAATACTGCAAAATCGATCTCTCCGCAGCAAATCACCTTCTATCCGCTTATGAAATCAGAGCTAACAAGAGAGAATATAGCTCGCTCGCTTGGCGTCTCAAACATCGATAACGAGCGTGAATTCTATGAGATAATCACTGAAGAATTTAGCAAAAGCAACTACAAACAAAGTAATGCTTGGGCATTTTCAAACGAAAAAAGTGCTGACCTTCGCGACGAATACGTGGGCTCAAATTTAGAGTACGTGGGCGTGGGTAGCGGCGCATTTAGCTTCCTTGACGGCGAGCTTGTTATAAACGCCTTTAACCTACTTGACTACGGCAGAAAGATCAAGGATAGGCAAAGCCCAGTCATCGCAAAATGTGGTTTTAGCAAGAAAGAGCGACTTAAATACACGTTTTTAACAAGGCTTTTTGATGGCGGAGTTGATATTAAAAGATACAACGATGAAAATAGCACAAACATTAACAAAGCCTTATTTATGGAGCTTAGCTTGCTTAAGCTTGTAAATGCAATATATGAAGAAAATGGCATTATTAAGCCAACATTTTTTGGCAAATATATCTGCATCGTGCTTATGCGTGATTTTTACGCTGGCATGGACAAAGTGCGTGCGATATTTAAAGATGATGCTAAGATAAAAAGAAGCAAGGTGCTTCGCATAATGAGCGAAAATACTGAACAAAAGTATGAGCCAAATATCATTCAGCCGCGAGCTGCGATGTAATGCTAGCAAATTTAATCAAAAAAAATATCTATCAAATTTTTAAAATAGTGTTATTAACACTCGTATTTAGTGGACTTGGTGTCTGGACCCTTTCATTTATAAATAATGAGCTTGTAAGTTTAAAAGAATTTGATCCGATTCTTGCAATTAAATTTATAGCAGTCTTACTTTTATTTTTTATAAGCGCCATCGCCGCAAATATATCGCTTACAAATTTTGGACATAAATTTATCTACGAGCTAAGATATCAAAGTGTAAAGCAAATTTTAGATACGCCAAATAGCGTGATAAACGAGATCGGTAAGGCAAAGATCATAGCTAGTCTAAACAATGACATAAAAACAATCACATTTGCTTTTATGAGTGCTACTGGTTTTATACAAAGCCTAGTTTTTATCGTCTGTGCCAGCATCTATCTTTGTGTAATCGCTCCAAAAATTTTTATCTTTTTATCCGTTTGGATCGGTGCGACTCTTTTTATAAATACGCTTTTTATGAAAAAAATTCATCTTTATTTTAAGTATTCTAGAGTTCAAGATGACGCATTGCAAAAGCACTACGACGATATCGTAGAGGGGCATAGAGAGCTTAGTTTAAATAGAGCAAGGGCAAGTGTCTGCTTTGATGAGTTAAATTTTACAGGCGATAAAAAACGTCAAAATATGGTAAAAGCCGATATTTATCACGCATTAAGCGATAATTTCACAAACATTATGCTTCTTGGCTCAGTAGGACTTTGTGTTTTTTTGTGCGTGGCATTTGACTGGGCGAGCCTGCAAACGGCACTAAGCATTAGCCTAACGATACTATTTTTAAGAGGCTCATTTATGAGCATGGTTGGCTCCATACCAGCCGCACTTAGCGCAAAAGTAAGTTTAGAAAAGATCATGAGTTTAAATCTAAATAAATTTAAGGAAGGCTTTAAATTTGACGATAGCCTAAGCGATAATTGGCAAAACATAAAGCTAAAAGATATAAATTTCAACTACACTCACGGCAAATTTAGCCTAAAAGACGTAAATTTAGAGATCAAACGCGGTGAGATAACGTTTATCATCGGTAAAAATGGTAGCGGCAAAAGTACGCTTATAAATTTACTTTGTGGCCTCATTCAACCAAGTAGTGGCGAAATTTACCTTGATAGTACAAAGATAGATGAAGCAAATTTACAAAGCTATCAAGCAAAGATAAGTGCTATTTTTGCTGATTTTTATCTATTTTCACAAACACTCTCTCATGATGGCTTTGCCAACCAAAGCGATATAGAGGGGCTCTTGGCTCTGCTTGAGATCGACAAAAAGGTAAGCGTGGTGGATAATAAGCTTAGCACTACGCAGCTCTCAACCGGCCAGAGAAAGCGTCTAAGCCTACTAATAGCCATTTTAGAACGCCGCTCTATCCTTATCCTTGATGAGTGGGCAGCCGATCAAGATCCACTTTTTAAGCGTAAATTTTATAAAGAAATTTTGCCATTTTTACAAAGTAAGGGCATAAGCATAATCGCTGTTAGCCACGATGATAGCTACTTTGATGTAGCAACTAGGATCATCTTAGTAAAAGATGGCTTTGTGCGTGAGCTAGACGAGAGCGAGCGAATAAGTGCTGCAAAAGATGCAGTTGAGAAGATAAAATAGGAGTAATTTTTACACAAAAGCACAATACTCACCCTACTCTTAAGCTGTTTCAAGCTCAAATAAATTTAAATTTAGTAGAATCTTAAAAATTAAAAAAGGCAAAGTATGTCACATTCAGAGCTTGAAAGCACCTATTTTGGTGCATTTATCATACTTTTACTAACAACTTGTTCATTTTGTTTAATAACATTCTTATCTTCAAAAATAAGCAAAAAACTAGCCAACCGCAATACCCAGCGTCTAAAACTTGGCTTTTATGAGTGTGGTCCAACCACCGTAAAACAACCAAATAAGATAAATATCCACTATTTTTTTTATGGAATTTTATTTATTTTGTTTGATGTTGAAGTCATCTTTATGTATCCGTGGGCGGTGGATTTTAGGCTACTTGGAATTTTTGGACTAATCGAAATGTTGCTTTTTGTGGCGATTTTACTTATCGGCTTTGCTTATGCTTGGCAAAAAGGAGTCTTTAAATGGCAAAGCATCAGATAAACTACGCTGCAAATAGTGGCTTACCAGTCGTTTTAACAACCGTTGATAAGCTAGTTCAATGGGGCAGGAGCAACTCGCTTTGGGCGCTTAGTTATGGACTTGCTTGCTGTGCGATCGAGATGATGGCAAGTGGCGCTAGCAGATATGACTTTGATAGATTTGGCACCATTTTTAGGGCTAGCCCAAGACACTCAGAAGTAATGATCATAGCTGGCACGCTAACTAAAAAACACGCTGAGTTTACAAGGCGTCTTTATGATCAGATGCCTGAGCCAAAGTGGGTCATCTCGATGGGTAGCTGTGCAAATACTGGCGGCATGTTTAACACCTACTCTACCGTTCAAGGTGTAGACCGCATAATACCAGTTGATATCTACATCCCAGGCTGTGCCCCGCGTCCAGAGACGCTTCAATACGCACTTATGATGCTTCAAAAAAAGATAAGAAAGCAAAGTGCATTTAGAGCGCAAAAGCCAAGAAAGCTTGAGATATGAGAGAGTATAAGCCAAAGAATGATCTGCAAAAAAAACAGTATTACAAAGAGAAATTTTACATAGAAAAGCAGACACCAAAAGATGAAGTAAAAGATTCTAAATTTGATGAAGAACTCGCTATTTTAGAGCAAAGTGGAGTAGAAATTTTATCTAGCTATGTGGAGTTTGATCAGCTTGTAATTTATGTAAATTCTAGTGAAAATTTTAAAGCTCTTGAAGTATTAAAATCTTTTGGTTACGAACAGCTTAGCGAGCTCGCAGCGCTTGATTTCATAAATCAAAAAGGTGGATACGAAGTCTTTTATCAGCTTCTTAGCATGAGTAAAAATAGACGCGCTCGTGTAAAATGCTTTGTAAAAAAAGATGAAATGCTAAAAAGCGTTTGCGAGCTTTATAAAAGCGCGAACTGGGCTGAGCGCGAGATGTATGATCTAAGTGGCGTTCTCATTAAAGATCATCCAAATTTAAAACGCCTCATCATGCCTGATGACTGGCACTCATACCCGCTCTTAAAGAGCTATCCGCTAACTGGCGACGAGGCTGCCAAATGGTACGAGGTGGATAAAATTTTTGGAAGCGAATTTAGAGAGCAGATCGGCGAAGAAAACCGCGATCCAGCATTTGTTGATGAGAAAGATACCTTTGGCTTTTCAAGGGTGTTTAGCGAAGAATACGAGTATCAAGAAGATGGTGGCGTAAAATTTGTCAAAAAGGCTAAATTTAACCAAAGCCAGATAGTAAAGGAAAGACCTTGAGCCAGGCACCAAACCGCTTAAAACCATTTTTTGAAAATTTAGAATTTGAGCAAAATGATGGCAAGATGATACTAAATTTTGGCCCGCAGCACCCAAGCGCACATGGACAGCTAAAACTAGTGCTTGAACTTGATGGCGAAAAAGTCGTGCGTGCCATGCCAGAGGTTGGCTTCATGCACCGAGGCGTTGAAAAGATGGCTGAAAATATGACCTATCAGGAATTTATCCCAGTGACTGACAGGGTTGATTACATAGCATCGAGTGCTAATAACTACGCATTTTGTGCGGCTGTGGAGAAGCTTTGCGCTATCGAAGTGCCTAGACGTGCGCAGATTATTAGAGTGATGCTTTTAGAGCTAAACCGCATCAGCTCGCATCTTTTATTTTTAGCTACGCATGCCCTTGATGTGGGCGCTATGAGCGTCTTTTTATACGCATTTAGAGAGCGCGAATACGTCCTTGATCTTATAGAAAAATACTGCGGCGCAAGACTAACTCATAGCTCCATAAGGATCGGTGGCGTGCCGCTTGATCTGCCTGATGGCTGGTGCGAAGAGCTGCTTAAATTTTGTGAGAAATTTCCAAGCGACATCACGCTTTACGAAGATCTGCTAAGCGAAAATAGAATTTGGCAAGCAAGGCTTGTAGATGTGGGCGTAATTAGCAAAGAGCTAGCCCTTAGTACTGGCTGCTCTGGCGTCATGCTAAGAGCAAGCGGTGTGGCGCGTGATATAAGAAAAGAAGAGCCATATCTCATCTATGATGAGCTAGAATTTGACGTGCCTTATGCGACACATGGCGACTGCTACGCAAGGTATCTGCTTTACATGAAAGAGATGCGCGAGTGCGTGAAAATTTTAAAGCAGTGCGTTAGCAAGTATCAGACAAGCAGCCCCGCCATCATCGCCGACGCGCCATATTACGTAAGCGCTTCAAAAGAGCAGATAATGAGCCAAAACTACTCATTAATGCAGCATTTTGTGCTAATAACTCAGGGACTAAAGCCTCCAAAGGGTGAAATTTACTTCGCTAGCGAGTCGCCAAAGGGAGAGCTTGGAATTTATATAAACTCAGACGGCAGTGCAAGCCCATACCGCCTAAAAATTCGCACACCAAGCTTTTGGCACTGCGCTATTTATGAAGATTTATTGGTAGGCCAGTACGTTGCTGACGTCGCTACGATAATTGGTAGCACAAATATCATCTTAGGCGAGGTCGATAGATGAGAAGGGTCGATCTTAGGCACTTAAAGAGTGAGTTTTTGAGCGCTCTTGGACAGCAGATAAAGGCTAGCGAGTCTGGCGAAGTGATTATATTTTTATTTGAGATAGGTGATTTTAGCGGCGTGACAAAGGCTGTAAATTTAGCCTATAATCTAAACTGCGAAGTGATGAACTCGCTTAAATTTAACCAAGTTGATTGGGTATTAACCATAAAAAAGGGCAAGATATGAAATTTAATGATTTAATAGCAGGCAAAAGCTTAAGCATCGCAAATTTACTAAGCTTGAGCGATAAAAATTTAGCAAAAAAGATAAAAGAGCATGAGTTTAAATACATCTCTTGCATCGAAGATAGCGAGCTTGGCAGCGAAAATTTAATCCGCTGCGAAATAGGCTCAATAAGCTACGTCTTAGCACTTCTTTGCAAATACGCAAATTTAGTGCAAGATGAGTTTTTTGACGAGCTCGATGATGGGCTCATAAGTGGCGAGTGCAACGTGGGCGAGGAAGAGTTTGAGGAACTTGGCGAGTGGATAAAGGACGTTAAAAACATCGTTGTTGATGATTCATTTTTTACTCATCCAGATAAAGATGCGATCTTTTGGCTACTTGAAATTTTAGGCAAAAATATCGTTTTGGCTGGTGATTGCAGGAAAGAATTTAATGATTATCACAAAATAGACGAGCTAAAAGAGCTTGAAAATTTTGACGGAGCAGTCGTTTATCTAAACAAAAATGCAAGCGATGAGATCGTGGGCGGCGTGCAGTTTGGTATCGTAGCAAAGGCAAAAGATGGCGATATGTTAGAGCTTAAAGCAAAAGATTTTAGCGCGAGGGCAAAATTTAAACTAGACCATTCGCTAAAAGGCACAGTTGCGATATTTGGTGCAAAAGAGTTTGATGGATACGCGTTTAAGCAAGTAGTAGTTAGTAAATGAAAATAAGCATAAACGATCAAATTTTAGAAGCAGATGAGGGCGAGAGCATCCTAAATATCGCAAGAGCAAATGGAATTTATATCCCAGCTCTTTGCTATCTTAGCGGCTGCTCACCAACTCTTGCTTGTAGGCTTTGCATGGTCGAGGCAAATGGCAAAGTAGTTTATAGCTGCAATGCCAAAGCAAAAGAGGATATGCAAATTTATACAAACACGCCAGAAATCGCTGCCGAGCGAAATGCGATCATGCAGACTTACTGCGTAAATCATCCGATTCAATGTGGTGTTTGTGACAAGAGTGGCGAATGTGAACTACAAAATTTAACCACACATCTAAAGGTAAATGAACAAAAATTTGCTATCGCTGACACACACAAACCACATAAAAAATGGGGGCTAATCAACTACGATCCAGCTCTTTGCATAGTCTGCGAAAGATGTGTCACTGTTTGCAAAGACAGGATCGGTGAGAGTGCACTAAAGACCGTACCAAGGGGCGTTGAGGTACCAAAAGAGCTAAAAGAGAGTATGCCAAAAGATGCCTACGCAGCTTTTAGTAAGATGCAAAAAAGCTTAATAGGTCCAAGCGTGGGCGAGAGTCTTGACTGCTCATTTTGTGGCGAGTGTATCAGCGTTTGCCCTACTGGAGCGCTTATTAGTTCGCATTTTCAATATAGCACAAATATCTGGGAGCTAAACCCTATCCCAGCAGCAAATCCACATCAAAGCGACTGCGAGCTAATTTACTATGACGTAAAAGAAAAGAGCACTAGCGATAGAAGTAAGCAAATTTACCGCGTCAGCAATGATTTTACATTTGGCGAGATAAGTGGAGCAGCTAGGTTTGGTTATGACTTTCACAACGAGCTTGCCTGTAAGAATGAAGAGAAATTTGAAGAGATTGTTTTAAATATTAAAAATGGTGCGATCAAAAATATAAAATTTAATAGCTTCATCACAAACGAAGAGGCCCTTATTTTAGAGCGTTTAAGAGAAAAATTTGATCTAAATTTAATAAATAATGAAGCGCTAAATTATCAAAAATTTTTAAATAAATTTAGCGAAATTAGTGGGCTTAGCTCGTATAACGCAGACTATGAAGATATTAAAAATAGCGATTTTATCATCACTGCTGGCAGTTTCTTAAGACACGAAAGCCCAGTGACAAGCTTTAAGTTAAATAACGCTTTAAAAATGAATAAGGCAGCTGGAATTTACTTTCATCACATAGTCGATGAGATCGTTAAAAAATATTCTAAAAATTTTATCTATGTAACGCATGAAGCTGGAAAATTAGAGCAAATTTTACTTTTTATACTTAAAAACTGGGGTGAAAATTTACCTAGTGCACTTACATCAAAGCTTGAAAATTTTGATGAAAATTTTAGCTTAGATGTACCAGCTTTAAGTGAGGGCAAAAGCAAATTTACGCTCATTTTAGGAAGCGATTTTTATACGGATGAAAATGCGAATTTACTAGCCGCACTTACTGGAGTGATCGCAAGAGCTACGCCGTTTCGTGTGATGCTCATACCTCCTCGCACAAATTCACTTGGCGTTGCTAAAATTTGCACTCTTGCAAGCGAGAAACAACCTGGCAAGACGCTTGGCTATAACGAAAATGGTGAATTTAAATTTAGTATTTTTGAAGGTAACATCGATGCTAGCGCACTAAATCAGCAAGAAGGCACATTTACAAGCATAAATAACGCCCTAGTGCCAACAAATGTGGCGATACCGCACAAAGGTTATTTTCTAAACGATATTGCAAATACACTTGGACTAATGGCTAAAAATACGATTGATTACACGCCAAATTTACCAAAAGAAAAGGGTTACAAAGGCATTAAATTTGATGATTTAGAAAATTTTTACACAAACGACGGCACAAGTCACAGAGGCTACAAGCTTGAAATTTCAAATTTTACACCAAATGATGATATAGAGCCACTTTTAAAAGATAGCAAGAGTATAAATTTAAAAGACGATGAGGCACTTATAAGTCTTGCAAATCCTATAAATTTGCCATCATTTTTTGCAAACTATGCGACACAAACAGCCAAAAGAGCGAAGCTTTATGCAAGTAGCGAATTTATGGCTAAATTTAGAATTTCACAAAATGAAGCAATTATTTTAGAAAAAGATGGGCATAAGCTTGCCATTTGCATGGAGCTTGATAGCGAGCTTGGCGGAGTTGGTGCGTATTTAGGTGATTATGACGACAATCTTGATGTGGGGGTTATATTTAATGGCAAAAGCTACGCCGCAGTTAAAATCATAAAGGCAAAAGATGAGTGAAACACTATTTTTTGTGCTAAGCACTATCATTAAAGCCGTGGTCATCTTAGCCGTCATGGCAAGCCTTGCAGGACTAGCAACTTATGCTGAGAGAAAGGTACTAGCCTACATGCAGCGCCGCGTTGGACCTGATATGGTGGGACCTGCTGGAATTTTACAGATAGTAGCTGACATGATAAAACTCTTTACAAAAGAGGACATCGTGCCAGAAAATACGAATAAATTTATCTTTTTAATAGCTCCGCTAATATCAGCCATTGCCGCCTTTGCAGCGCTTGCACCTGTGCCATTTTTGCCTGAGTTTGAAATTTTTGGACATACATTACGTCCAATTCTCTCAGATATTAATGTTGGTATTTTATACATCGCTGGTGTTGCTTCAGTTTGCGTTTTCTCTCCACTTGCAGCAGGTCTTGCTAGCTATAATAAATTTGCACTAATTAGCGCAGCTCGCGCAGTAGTCTCACTTCTTAGTTTCGAAATAGTAGCTGGCATGGCTCTTTTAAGCGTCGTAATGGTAACTAGCTCACTCTCACTTGTGGATATAAACAACTATCAAAAAGGAATTTTTGGCTGGCTTATATTCAAGCAGCCCCTTGCCTTTTTACTCTTTTTAATAGCAAGCTTCGTGGAGTGCAACAGAACGCCATTTTGCTTAACAGAAAACGAAACAGAGATAGTAGCAGGCTATGGCACCGAGTATAGCGGCATGAGATGGGCGATGTTTTTCATCGGCGAGTACACAAATATGATCGCTGCTAGCATCATCATTACGATTTTATTTTTAGGTGGATTTAACGAATTTTTATTTATCCCAGGTGCTTTGATGATCATCTTAAAATCAAGCATTGTCTTTTTCTTTTTTATTTGGGTAAGGGCTTCATGGGCACATTTAAGAGTTGATCAGTTAAGTACATTTTGCTGGAAAATTTTGCTTCCGCTTGGAATTTTAAATATCGTAATCACTGGCTTTATGCTACTAATCTAAGGCGAAAAATGAGTGAGAAAAAATATATTTTAATAGATGAAAAGTTAAAGCCAAAGAGCGCGTTTGATAAATTTAAGCACTTCATCGCTGCCACATTTAAGCCTGATCTTTTGATCGGACTAAAAGTAACGATAAAGCAGATGCTCTTTAGTAAGTCGCATACTTTAAAATACCCTATGCAAAAGATGGAGCTAAATGCTAGATATAGGGGTATTCACAAGCTTTTAAAATTTGTTGAAAGTGAAAATGAACGTTGCATTGGGTGCGGATTATGTGAGAAAATTTGCGTTAGCAACTGCATTTCGATGAAAACTTCACTTGGCGAAGATGGCCGCAAAAAGGTCGCAAGTTACTCGATAAATTTAAGTAGATGCGTATATTGTGGATTTTGCGCTGATGTTTGCCCTGAGCTTGCGATAGTTTGCGGACAAGAGTACGAAGTCGCAAGCGAGAGCAGGATTATATTTGGCACAAAAGATGAATTTTTGACAAAGGATAAATTTTTAAAAGATCAAAGCGAGTTTGAAGGATACGGAGCGCTTCCTAAAAATTCTGACAGCTTAATTAAAAAGACGCCAAATGCATTTATAGGCGAAAATGAAAATGAGACAAAAAGTGATGAGTAGTATAAATTTTAAAAGGGCAAAAGATGTATGAGAGTTTTGCATTTTATCTTTTTAGCGCCTTGGTTTTAGTTAGCTTTTCTTTTAGTGTATTTTGTAAAAACGCACTAAATGCAGTCTCTGCGCTAGCTGCTGGCATGGTATTTATCTCGGCTATATTTTTCTTACTTGGAGCGGAATTTTTAGGCGTAGTGCAGATCATCGTATACACAGGTGCTGTGGTCGTTTTATATGCATTTGCGATGATGTTTTTTGATAGCAGTAAAGAGTGTGAACCAAAAAGTAGCAAAAGGGCAAAGATTATTGTCTATCTTTTAAGTGGCTTTGTAGCACTGCTTTTGATATTTATATTTTTAGCGCCTATTTATAGCGTTAAGCTTGAGAATTTAAATCCAGTGGTTAATGAGCTTGGCAATATCGAGGCTATTGGAATTTTGCTTTTTAGTAGGTATTTGATCGCTTTTGAGATGTGTGCCGTAATGCTTCTTGTTGCGATGGTTGCTGGTATCATCTTGATACACAAAGACATGAATAGCCAAAGCAGCCTAGAGGAGATGCTATGATAGGGCTTACTCACTACCTCATCCTTGCAAGTCTGGTCTTTGTCATAGGGCTAATTGGTATAATGCGAAGAAGAAATTTGATCATGCTATTTTTCTCAAGTGAAATTTTACTAAACTCGGCAAATATCGCACTTGCTGCCATTTCAAAATACCACTTTGATCTAACTGGACAAATAGTTGCATTTTTCATAGTAGCTATCGCGGCTAGTGAAGTCGCCGTGGGGCTTGGCTTACTGGTGCTTTGGTATAAAAAGACTGGCAACATTAGCCTAGATTCGATGACAAATATGAAAGGCTAAGAGATGACTTTATTTTGCATTTCACTATTTTTCCCACTTCTTAGCTTTATCGTTTCTGGACTTTTTTCACATAGTAGTAAAAATTTTTTACTTGGTATCTTTTGCTCACTTTTAATGATAATTAGCACAACCGCCTCGCTCATGCTAACAGCTAGCCTTGGCATAGATGAACCATTAAATTTATCACTAAAAGAATTTATAAATTTTGGCAGTCTAGATTTAAATTTTGGCTTCTATCTTGACGCCATTAGCCTTGTTATGCTTAGCACTGTTGGCGTGGTCGCAAGTATCGTGCATATCTACTCAGTTGGCTATATGAAAGACGATGCAAGCTTTAACCGCTTTTTTAGCTACTTGGGGCTCTTTGTCTTTTGTATGAACGTCCTTGTCTCAAGCGATAACTTTATAGGGTTATTTATTGGCTGGGAGGGTGTTGGACTTTGCTCTTGGCTACTCATTGGCTTTTGGTATAAAAGGCCTAGTGCAAACGTCGCTGCAAACGAAGCTTTTGTGATGAACAGAGTGGCTGACCTTGCGATGCTTGTTGGCATTTTTTATATATTTTATAGCTTTGGCTCACTTAAATTTAGTGAGGTTTTTAACGCTAGAAGCGACCTTTCTGGGCTAAATTTAGACATCATTGCAACACTTCTTTTTATAGGCGCCATGGGTAAAAGTGCACAGTTTCCATTTCACACCTGGCTTGCAAACGCCATGGAGGGGCCAACTCCAGTTTCTGCGCTCATCCACGCAGCGACCATGGTAACAGCTGGCGTCTATCTAGTCATACGTGCAAATTTTATCTTTATAAACGCGCCTGAAGTATCGCACTTTATCGCTTACCTTGGCACATTTGTAGCGATTTTTGCGGCTAGCATCGCGCTTGTGCATAACGACCTTAAAAAAATCATCGCCTACTCGACGCTTTCGCAGCTTGGTTATATGTTCGTAGCTGCTGGCCTTGGCGCTTATAAGATCGCACTTTTTCACCTTGTCACGCACGCATTTTTTAAGTCACTTCTCTTTTTATGTGCTGGCAACGTCATGCACGCGATGAATGATGAGCTAAATATCAAAAAAATGGGCGGACTTTATAAATTTATGAAACCAACTACACTCCTTTCTATCATCGCAAGCTGTGCGCTAGCTGGATTTTATCCATTTGCTGGCTTTTTCTCTAAAGATAAAATTTTAGAGGTTGCTTTTAGTGAGAATAAATTTTTATGGATCATTTTGCTCTTTGGTGCGGTACTTACGGCTTTTTATAGCTTTAGGCTCGTTATGCTCGTCTTTTTTACAAAGCCAAAGAGTAAGAAACACGTGCATGAAGCTAAAAACTATATGCTAGCTGGCATGGGCATACTTGGAATTCTCTCAGTCATAAGTGGCTTTTTTTGGAACAACTTTAGTGAGTTTTTAGAAAAAAGCTTAAAAGATTTTTCACTAAATTTATCTCACGGTAGCGAAATTTTCTTGCTCGTTTTAACACTTAGCCTAGTGCTAGCAAGCACTGGTTTTGCAGTATTTGCCTATAAAAAAGAAATTTTTAAAGAGAGTGTTTGTGAGAGCAGAATTTATAAAATTTTACAAAATGCCTACTTTATACCAAAATTTTATGAGAAATTTTTCATAAATGGCTACGCATTGATCTCACAAATTTGTAAAAAGATTGACGAGATGATAATCGATCGTAGTGTCGATCTAGTCGCAATAGCACTAAACAAATTTGCATTTTTAGCAAACAAAATGCAAAGTGGCGACTTAAGCATTATGCTTAGATTTATGGTCGTAGGATTTGCCTTGCTTTTAAGCTTTATATTTTTATTAAACGGAGCCAAATAATGCTAAGTGTAATCATATTTTTCCCTGCAATAAGCGCAATACTTGGCTTTTTAATAGAAAATAAAAGCATAAAATTTTATGGAGCAAGCATCGCACTGATCGAGCTTTTGCTAGCCATTTTTATCTGCGTCAATGTCGATTTTCAGGGTTATGACTTTGTTTTAACGCATCAAGTCCCACTCATACGAGGCCTAAATATCAGCTATTTTGTAGGCATTGACACCATTTCGCTAGCACTTATCGTACTTAGTGCGTTTATGAGCTTCATCTCTATCGTGGCACTTAGTGATGATGGAAATTTAAAGCATCTAATTATTAGCGTGCTCTTTTTAGAGACCACGATGATGGGCGTCTTTAGCGCACTTGATATGATCTTGTTTTACAGCTTTTGGGAGCTTAGCCTCATACCGCTACTTTACATCATCGGTGCATTTGGTAGTAAAAATAGAATTTATGCTGCGATTAAATTTTTCATCTATACATTTTTAGGCTCTGTCTTTATGCTAGTAGCGATCATCTTTATCGGCTATTTGTGCTATCAAAAAAGCGGCGTCTTTAGCTTTAACTTGCTTGACTGGCACAAGCTTGATATCGGGCAAAATGCTCAAATTTGGCTATTTTTAGCGTTTTTCTTTGCCTTTGGTGTGAAAACTCCATTATTTCCATTTCACACGTGGCTACCTTATGCACATGGCCAGGCTCCGACCATCGGCTCGGTGCTGCTTGCTAGCGTGCTTTTAAAGATGGGTACTTACGGCTTTGTGAGATTTTCGCTCCCACTTTTCCCAGATGCAAGCCTACTTTTAAGTGGCTTTATCTGCGTCATAGCTATCATAATGATCATCTACGCAGCCCTTGTTGCCTACGCGCAAAGTGACATGAAACAAGTAATCGCTTATAGCTCCATTTCACACATGGGCGTCATCATGCTTGGTATATTTTCACTAAATTTGATAGGTGTTGGAGGATCAATATTTTTGATGATAAGCCACGGCATAGTTAGTGGCACACTATTTTTACTAGTTGGCGTCATCTACGAGAGGGCTCACACAAAAGAAATTTGCGAATTTGGCGGCCTTGCTAAGGTTATGCCAAAGTATGCGCTTGTATTTTTTATAGCAACTCTTGCAAGTATCGGTTTGCCATTAACGATCGGCTTTGTAGGCGAGTTTTTGAGCCTACTTGGCGTCTTTAAGCTAAACAAGCTCCTTGCGCTACTTGGTGGCTTTAGTATCATCGTGGGCGCTGTTTATATGCTAGTGCTTTATAAAAGGGTATTTTTTGGCGAGTGCAAGGAGAAAAATTTAAGCCTAAAAGATCTAAATTTTAAAGAGTTAGTCTCTCTTGTGCCACTTTGCTTACTTATAATTGCTCTTGGTGTCGCTCCAAATTTAATCCTAAAACCACTTGAGCCAAGCGTGCAAAATATAATAAATAAAATGCAAACTAGAGCGGTAGATAGCGACACAAAGGATAAAATTTTATCTTTAAATGGCGGGAGCAAACTATGAACGAAATAGCCTTTTTAGACCTTAAAGAAATTTCTTTATCTTCGGTTGCTCCGATGCTTAGTATGATAATCTTTGCGCTTTTTATCTTGATCGTTGGCACCATAAAAAAAGACCTTTCAAGAAATTTTTACTGCGTATTTTGTATCATCGCAATATTTGTAAATTTGGGCCTAATACTTGATTTTAACGGTCTTAGCCTTAGCTTTTGGGATATGCTTTTAGTCGATGGCATTTCGGTCATTTCTCAAGTCATTATCCTAATCGCCTCAGCCCTTTTTATTCCACTCGCACTTAGTACAAAAGAGTATTTTGAGTACAAAATTTATGAGTATTACGCTCTATTTTTGTTTATGATTGCTGGATTTTTATTTATGGTGAGCTCAAATAACCTACTCATCATCTTTTTAGGCCTTGAGATCAGCTCGCTTTGCCTCTACACCCTAATCGCCCTTCACAACAAGGCAAAAAGCGTAGAAGCTGCGATAAAATACTTTGCTATGGGCTCGCTCTCGGCTGGCTTTTTTGCGATGGCAATAGCAATGTTTTATCTAGCGACAAACTCAATAGACATCGCTCGTATAGGCGTTGCCATAAAAGATCTTAGCCTAAATCAAAATTTAATCATTCTTCTTGGCTGCGTTTTCATTGCCTCGGCCATTGGCTTTAAGCTCTCACTCATACCATTTCACACATGGATACCAGACGTTTATGAGGGCTCAAATGCCCCACTTGCTGGCTATATGTCGATCGTGCCAAAGGTGGCAGCTTTTATCGTCGCGTTAAGAATTTTTGCCATGCTTGAAGCCTCGCAAATTTCGTGGATAAAAGACCTGCTTTACATCATCGCCGTGCTTACGATGAGCCTTGCAAACATCATGGCTCTAGTACAAAAAGACGTAAAAAGGATGCTTGCTTTTAGCTCCATAGCTCACGCTGGTGTCGTACTCTGTGCGCTTGTGGCAAATTCTCACGAGGCAAATGTCGCCTTGTTTTTTTACTGGATCATGTTTTTGTTTGCAAATTTGGGCGCATTTTCTATGCTCTGGGTGGCAAGGTGCGACGATGCAGTCTGCTGGGACAAGCGCTTTAAGCACCCATTTGAGAAATTTTCAGGGCTTATTAAAATTTTGCCAAGCTATGCTGTGATAATGGGAATTTTTATGATCGCCCTTGCTGGCATTCCGCCTTTTAGCGTCTTTTGGGGCAAGATGGTGCTTATCTCATCACTCATAAAGTCTGATTACGTCGTGCTTGGCGTTATAATCATGATAAATTCTGCCATTGCGATTTATTACTATTTAAAGCTAATCGTCTTTATGTTTTTAAAAGAGCCGATCGTAAAAGATAAAAATCTCTACACCGCAAATATCTCGATGGCGCTAAAAGTAATTGTTGGCATTGCGGTAGCTGGAACGGCCTTTTCGTTTTTATTTTCTGGAGCGATTTTGGAATTTATTGAGCATTTTGTCTTTGCTTCAGGATTTTAGAAAATTTAACTATAATTGCGGCATGAAAAAGCTCTTAATTATTTTATTTTTTCCGCTTTATCTAACTGCTTTTAATCTTAGCCTAAATAGCGGCGCAAATGGTGATAAACCTTATAGCGTTCTTCAGCTAAGCGATGAGCAAGAATTTGAATGCGTGGAGCAAATTTTAGCTTACGACACCAAACGCTATGTCTGCATGCTTGATGATGAAATTTTGCCAAAAATTGAAGATACGACACTGCCATTAATGGATATAAAATATAAAAAGCAAGATGGCAAGCTTTTTATCGTCATAATGCCAAAAGCACCGTCAAAACTGCTAAATATAAAAACTGAGCTTTATAACAGCCAAAACGTGCAAGATAGCCCAAAAACAACCATTTCAAAACACTTTAGCATCATTATAGATACTTCGCTCAGTGAAAATAGCAAGAGAAAGTCTGGGCTAAATTTTAAACCTGATTTTAAAGATATGCTAAATCCTAGTATCGGAGCGCTTGATCTTAACAAAGCTCCTATTGCTGGGCTTGATAGTAATGACATTGATATCTATATAAGCATAAAACGAGCTTATGAAAAGGGCGCTTATGAAAATGTAGTAAAAGATACTCAAACAGCTATAAAAAGGCATCCAAATAGCCTTTTTTCAAGTGAATTTTTACTATTTCGTCTAAGGGCTCTTGATAAAATTTTTGAGACAAAAAATGAGTTTGAAGAGATCGAGCCAAAAGATATCGTAAGCGAAGGTAGGGCTTGGATCAGAAAATTTCCATCTGATGAAAACTATCCAGAAGTGCTATATCTAATCGCTAGAGCCTACCTAAAAGATAGCATCGCAAGTGATGCAAAATATATGCTTGATATCTTAAACGAAGAGCACGCAAACTCAAAATTTACAAAACTTGCAGCGCTTGATTATGCTGATTATCTCTATAAAATAGGCAGACAAAAAGAGGCGCTAAAAGACTATGAAAAAGTGCTTTACTCCACAAACGACATCGACCTTGCAAGTAGAGCAGCACTAAGCCTAGCTGATGCAAATATTGATAAAGAAAAATTTGATGAAGCAAAGAAATTTATACTAAAAATCGCAAATGCGAATGAAAAATTTTTTATGAATAACCCAACGAAGTCGATGAATCTTGCAACTACATTTGCAAGTAAAGATATGCCTGATGTGGCTGCTAAAATTTATGAAATCTTGATAAATAATAGCGATAGAACGAAAGATTTTTATGAAGTTGCTTTAAAAAATTTAGCACTCAATCTAGCCAAAACAAAAGATGAGAAAAAAGCATACGAATACTTAAATAGATATGAGACAGAGTTTAAATATGGTGATTATATCGATGAGGTGACTAAAGCAAAAGATGGATTATTCTTTGAAGAAGAGGATAAAAATGCAACTGCACTTCATGCAAGATATAAAGAGCTAATTGAAAAATATGCTGGAACAAATATTAGCCAAAAGGCTCTAATAAGCGAGCTTGAGCTGGATATTAAAGAGCGTAAATTCTCCGATGCACTATCTTACAAAACCATGGCAAAAGATGGAAATTTGAGTAAGGCAATGGAACTGATAAATGAGGCTGCGCTAGAGCTTACAAAAGAGTATTTTATGAAAGATGATTGCACGGCTGTTATAAATTTGCTTGAAAACTACGATATAAATAAAATCTCATTACCGCAATTTAAGCTCTTTAATTGCTATTACAGAACGGCCCGCTACAACGATGCACTTGAGTTAGCAAAAGCTCATGCAAAAGATGAAAATTTAGAAGACAGAGTTGAGTGGCTGGTAAATTTGAGCAAAATTTTATATAAAAATAAAGACTACGAGCATGCGATCATTGCCGCAAATGACGCGCTTTCACTTGGCTCATCAGTCGAATACTCAGATCCAACGCCATCTCTTTTTGACAGGTTTTACTCATTGCTTGCATTAAAACGCTTTACGGAGGCGATCTCAACCATTAGCGCTATTGAGCAGCTAAGAGGCCAAGACTTTAAGATTATCGAAGCATATACAGCCATAAGTGACTATGCGATGAAAAGTAATGACTACGCTATCGCTACAACGTATGCTAAAAAAGCTCTTGAGCTACAAACAAAAGCCAAAATAAATACATTTTCGCCAAAGATAAATTTTAACTACTCAGAAGCATTACTAAAGACAGATAACCTAGGTGAGGCACTTGATGAGGCGAAATTTATACTGAACATGAAGCTTGAGCCAGAAGACCGCTTACATGCTTTAAATTTGATAAGTGAAATTTATATAAGACAAAAGCAGTTTAAGTTGGCTAGTCCTTATTTAAACGAGTGCTCTGACTCAAATTTTGTAAGCCCATATAAAGATGCTTGCAAAGCTAAGCTTGATATGATAGGCAAAAACTAAATACAAAGAAATAGCTTGTTTGATAGTTTTATATTTGAGCTTAAATTTTAACCTTTATTTTTGCTATTTAAGTTAAGCTTTCTTTAATTATGTATTTAATTTTTTATATTGCCATCAAATGCTCTTTATATTATAAAAAGAACTATATTTTATCGTAAGCCTTAATGATTTTTAACGCACGAGACCTGGTATGATCTTAAAAATTTTAGGCACCTTTCTTTATTAACAAATATAGGATGTTTTACGATTTATAAGTTTAAAAATAAAAATGCTTAATAAGCTTTTTTGCCAATAGATCAAAGCAAAAACAACTTGTAACGCTTTTAATTATATTTATATGATGTGTTTTATTGTATTTATAGAAATTTTTAGCTTATTGTAAATTAACTTCTAAAATTTATCATATACTACACGCTAATTAAACAACAATATAAAAATTAATTTTTACGTTTTTAGTAGCAATTTACTAAGCAAAAAAGTATACATTTTTAATAAATTTTCTATAAAAATTTCTATGTAACAAATTGAAAAGTAACAAGGATTAGAAAAATGGTGACCCATACGAGACTCGAACTCGTGTTACCAACGTGAGAGGCTGGTGTCCTAACCGCTAGACGAATGGGCCAGAATGGATGGTGCCCCGTGTAGGCCTCGAACCTACGACCCCATCATTAAGAGTGATATGCTCTACCAACTGAGCTAACGAGGCAAAAAACATAATACAAACTATAAAGCCTAATTTTAGAACTAATAATCTTAAAATCTAAATTTTATCACTCAATAATAAGAAAATTTATAATAACCTTAAACTAAGGTTTAGAGATGGCGCAGCGGACGGGGCTCGAACCCGCGACCTCCGCCGTGACAGGGCGGCATTCTAACCAACTGAACTACCGCTGCACCTAAAATGGTGGTCGCTATAAGACTCGAACTTATGACATCCACCTTGTAAGGGTGGCGCTCTACCAACTGAGCTAAGCGACCTAAAATTTAAAAAATATCTGGCGACCCTTAGAGGATTTGAACCTCTGTTTCTACACAGAGAAAGTAGAGTCCTGAGCCACTAGACGAAAGGGTCATAAACCCAAAAATGGTGTCCTGCGTTGGATTCGAACCAACGGCCCCCTCATTAAAAGTGAGATGCTCTACCGACTGAGCTAGCAAGACATTTATTTAAAAAAGAATTGAGATTATACAAAAAACATTATTACATGTCAAGAAACAAGAAAAAGTATCTAGTGCTTTACAATATTAATTTTTAATAATATAAGTTTATCTCAAATTATAAAAAAAGAATGGTGCGGATGAAAGGACTTGAACCTTCACGCCGTGGGGCACCAGATCCTAAGTCTGGCGTGTCTGCCAATTTCACCACATCCGCACAACAATAATAAAGTGGTACGCCCATCAGGATTCGAACCTGAGGCCTACGGCTTAGAAGGCCGTTGCTCTATCCAGCTGAGCTATGAGCGCATAAAGTATTTTAAGTGGCGCGCCCGATAGGAGTCGAACCCATAACCTACAGATCCGAAGTCTGTCGCTCTATCCAATTGAGCTACGAGCGCCCAAAATGGGGTGAGTGATGGGAATCGAACCCACGACCCTCAGGACCACAATCTGATGCTCTAACCGACTGAGCTACACTCACCATTTAACATGGTCGGGGTGAAAGGATTCGAACCTTCGGCCCTCTGGTCCCAAACCAGATGCGCTAACCAGACTGCGCTACACCCCGCCTGAGTCGTGTTTGTAAGTTTATGCCACTACCTCATTAAAAAGTCGCATTTTAACTTGTTTTTTTTATAAAGTCAATTAAAAAACACTTAAATTAATAGAAATTATATATAAAAATAATTCAATCAAAAATATTAATTAGTACTTTACTAAATACATAATCTTTTAAAAGAGCTAGCTTTCTATGCTTCTCTATTTTGCTATCTACTACAAATTTTAACCTTTATTTCACGGATTTTTAAGTAGCTTAACACGAATATTTTACACTGATATTACAACAGAATAAATATCAATCTATATATTATGCATTTTATACTTAGCAAATTTTGCATTAAAATTTATACAGATTTATCTTTTTGGGCTAGAATTTTTATAAAATTGCTTACTTAAAATTCCACAAACAAAAATCACTTGATAGGCTAATAATATGATTAACATTTTATCCATCATATCATTAGCTTTTCATCGGCGTAAAAATATTATTTAGCTAACATTTTCTTTTTAGCATAGATATTTATACTTTCTACTGCCAATGAAAACGCCATCGCAAAATAGATATATCCCTTTGGAATATGAAATCCTAATCCTTCAGCAACTAGTGTCATGCCCACAAGCACCAAAAATGCAAGTGCTAAAATTTTTATAGTAGGATTATTATCCACAAAATTAGAAATACCTTTTGACGCTATCATCATTACACCAACCGCTAAAATAACAGCTATGATCATTATCTCTATATGCTCAGCCATTCCAACAGCCGTGATAACACTATCAAGAGAAAAAACAATATCCAAAACAGCTATCTCGCTTACGATAATCAAGAAATTTGCATGTGATTTTTTGCTATTTTTATGCTCTTCACTTTCGCCAGAAACACTAGAATGTATTTCAAGGGTTGATTTTACAAGTAAAAATAGACCGCCTAATATAAGCACCAAATCTCGGCCACTTATGCTAAATTCTGCGATAGTAAAGAGTGGCTTTGTTAGCTTCATGATCCAAAACAATGAAAGTAAAAGTAAAATTCTAGTCACCATAGCTAGCCCTAAGCCAACAATCCTACCACTACCGCGCTGCTCTTGAGGTAGTTTACCTACCAAAATAGCGATAAATATAATGTTATCTATGCCTAAAACTATCTCTAAGCCAGTTAACGTAAGTAGTGATATCCACGCTTCTGGCGAACTAAACCATTCAAACATTTGCTTCCTTTGTTAAAATTTTTATTATGCTCTCAGGCAAAATTTCATGCTCTATCGCATGGATTTTGCTCTCCCAATCCTCTAAGCTCATACCATCTTCTCTTTCAAACGCTCTTTGAGCGATGAGTTTACCTCCATCAAGCTCCTCGCTCACGTAGTGCACGCTAACTCCGCCAAGCATCATGTCACTCTCAAAGCTATCTTTTATCGCATGAGCGCCCTTAAAAAGTGGCAATATGGAAGGATGTAAATTTATGGCTTTTATCTGTGATGTAAAAACAGGAGTTAATATCCTCATAAATCCAGCAAGCACCGTTAGTTCAGCGCCGCTTTTTAAAATTTGCTCTACAACCGCAGTGTCAAATTCTTCTCTATTTGCAAATTTGGCACTCTCTATTATCGTCGTATCAAGCCCAAATTTCTTAGCA
Organism: Campylobacter concisus; assembly: GCF_003048575.1. Classification (NCBI taxonomy): domain Bacteria; kingdom Pseudomonadati; phylum Campylobacterota; class Epsilonproteobacteria; order Campylobacterales; family Campylobacteraceae; genus Campylobacter; species Campylobacter concisus. The sequence continues at coordinate 38,526 of NZ_PIRZ01000006.1, forward strand.
CGCTCTATACCGTATGCACCTGGCTTGTTGCAGATACAAAGGCAAACTTCAATTTTTATGCCATTAAAAATTTGATTATGAACTTTTTTAAGTATCGCTTCTAAATTTGAGCCACTACCGCTAAAAAGTACGGCTATTTTTTTCGTAAGCATTTTACTCCTTTTATAATGTCTGTTGGCTCGAGCGCGTAGCTGTTTTTGCCAAAATTTCTAAGGCTAAGCGCATGAGCTAGTGTAGCCGAGATGGCAGCATCCAGTGGCTCGTAACCTTGAGCTAAAAGAGCAAGTACGAGTCCGCTTAGTACGTCACCACTGCCACCTTTTGCAAGTATATTTTTACCATAGGGCATGACGTAAATTTGCCCATCTTTGGCAATTATGGTGTTTGCACCTTTTAGCACAAGTACAGCCTTAAATTTCTCGCTCCAAGCCCTCGCATAAGCGTATCTATTTTCTTGTAATGTTTTTACGTCGATATCTGCTATATTACAAAGCTTTAAAAGTGAGCAAAATTCCTTTGGGTGGGGTGTCAAAACACAGTTTTCATTTAGCAGATCAAGCACTTTTGCGCTGTAAAAGATATCAGCGTCAAGCACTAGCTTTTTGCCCTTTAAAATTTGTGCATCAAGCTCTTCTATACCATTTTCGCCAAGTCCCATACCAATGGCTCCGGCATTCATTTTTTTACTTATCTTGCTTGCTTGCATGATCTGCGTTGGTAAATTTAGACTCTCACTACTTATCACACTAACTAGCCCAGCCCCAAAGGCAAATGCCGCCTTTGCACAAAGCTTACTAGCTCCTATGTGCTCGCCAGATATGATAAATGCGTGACCAAAGTCGCCCTTATTTACGCACTGATTTTTTCTATTTGGAAGTACAAGGTCGCGTTTTTCAAGCAAGTGATAGCCACTCTCGCACTCGTAGTTTTGAGCGCTTATGCCAAGAGTGGCGACCTTTGTCTTGCCAACAAAGTCTTTTGCCGTGTCGCTATAAAGCCCAAGCTTTCTAGCTCCCATCGTGATCGTGATGTCCGCTTTTACGCAAGCACCAAGCACTTTGCCCTCGCTACTTAGCCCACTTGGCATATCACAAGCAATGGTATAGACAGAGCTTTTATTTATCTTTGAGATAAGCCCTATGTGATTTTCATCTAAATTTCTATTTAAGCCAGAGCCAAAAAGTCCGTCTATGACGCATTTTGCACCATTTAAGCCATTTTCTACATCTTTACACTCACGCACGCCAGCAGATTTAGCTCGCTCAAGCTGCTTAATGGTTAGTGGCTTTAAATTCTGACTAGCTAATATAAATTCACATTCAAACTCACCCTCAAGCATTCTTAACGCACAAAGCACGTCTGCGCCATTATTTCCACTGCCGCAAACGCCAATCACCCTCTCGCCTTTTTTAAATTTCTTACGGATAAAATTTGCTATGCCAGCGGCAGCGTTTTCCATTAAAAGCTCTTCGCTAAGGCCAAATTTCTCGCTTGCTCGCTCGTCCAAAACTCTCGTGTCTAAATATAAATTTTTCATTTTATGCCCTAAAACTAAGCGCCTCTAGGATATGAGGCTTTAAAATTTGCTCGCTCTCATCAAGATCGGCGATACTTCTAGCCACTCTAAGCGTCCTTTTTATGCCTCTTTGAGAGAGGTTGTATTTCGTGGCGGCCTTTTGTAAAATTTCACTTGCCTCGGCATTTAGAGTGCAAAATTTAGCTACCTGTGCGTCACTAAGCTTACCATTTAGCTCATCTTGAGCACGCTTTTTTTGAAAGATAAAGGCTTTTAAAACCATCTCGCTCATCTGATGCGAGCTTAAACTCGCCTTATCATCTGGCGAGCTCTCGTCCATGGCGACCTTTAGATCGATGCGGTCAAGCACTGGGGCTGAAATTTTGGCTTTGTAATTTTTTATCTCGTTTTCGCTGCATTTACAGTTTAGATTGCGGGAGAATAAATTTCCACAAGGGCATGGATTTTGCGCGGCTACGAAGATAAATTTAGTCTCATAAGTCACTTTTGAATTTACCCTTGCGATATGGATTTGATTGTCTTCAAGCGGCTCTCTAAGGCTTTCGATGACTTGCTTTGAAAAGTGAGGGAACTCATCAAAAAATAGCACTCCACCATTTGCAAGTGCGATCTCACCAATCTTTGCGACGTTTGAACCTCTGTAAGATTCAATAAAAGTTGCGAATGAATAAAAGCGATTGAGAAATGCATTATGTAAAATCATTGCCCTATTTTCAGTTAAATTAATACTATTTTACTATTTTTTAAAATTAAAAACAAGCTACTAGAAATTCAATAAAAGTTGCGAATAGTTCAATAAAAGTTGCTAAAATATTATAAAAATTCAATAAAAGTTGCTAAAAAGTTTTAAAGGCGGTATAATACATGTATAGTATTTTAAAAAATATAATTGAGATATAGAAAACAATTAATTTCACTAGATCCAAAGTAAATTAATAAAAAGGTAGCTATGTCAGTACGAAAAATTCCAAAAAACTATCGCTCATCCACCGGAATATTTCAGAGTTTGAAAAACAAGTCGCCTATCTCCTATGAATCTTTGCTCGAAAGAGACTTTTACTTACTTTTAGAATTTAATCATGAAGTTCAATCCTATGAAGAACAACCGCTTACAACACAATATGCCTATAGAAATTCAATTTACAGATATACCCCTGATTGTCTAGTACAATACTATCCAAATTTTAATAAGCTTCCATGCGTATTTGAAATCAAATTTAGCGAAGAACTTAAAGAAAAGAAAGTTTTTCTAGATGCAAAATTCTTTCAAATTGAACAATATCTGTATGAAAATGATATGAATTTTAAAATATTTACAGAACTCGATATAGATCCAATATATCTTGAGAATGCAAAACTAATCTACACATATGCTAATCTTCAGAGCACCAATGCGGTCAAAGACACATTTAACTTGTGTAAAAAATATTCAGGAAAAACACTTGCATATATTTTAAACCAAATTAGCGACAATAGACTAAGACAAGCAGAATTCATTCCCTATATTTGGTATTTAGTTTTTTCTTCAAAGCTCAAAATAGATATGTATAAGCCTATAAATTTTAATACTCCAATAAGGATCTGCGATGAATAAGGTGCAATATGCTATAGGCATGCATATTTTTTATAACAATGTAGAATATATAGTTGTTAGACAAATTAACTTTCAAGAAATCATGGCACAGAATATTTCAACTGGAGAAAAAGCTATTCTCCCTATTCAAGAAATGACAAAAGAGTCTCAAATTTCCAATCAAGAAGATAATCAACAAGACATCAACCCCTTAGAACTAAGTTCAAATGACTGGGACGAAGCCAACAAAAGACTAGAAATTATAAAGCCTATCTTGGGTGTAGTCACCAATAGAATTAGGGCCATCAAGCAAAGGGCTGCTGAATATAACTTGCACCCAAGTACAATTTATAGGTGGCTTGAAGCATACAAAAACTCAGGCAATCTTCTAGCTTCTATAGCCCCAAAAAATCAAGCCAAGGGAGGCAGAGGACGTCTTAGAACAGTTGAAGAGGTGGAATTGATAATTAAAAAAACAATTGAGGAGCTATATCTCTCGAAACAGAAATATTCATCAAAAAAGACATATATGGCGATAGTCCAAAGATGTAAAAATGCAAAAATTAAGCCGCCTAGCGAAAACACGGTACGCTCCAGAATCCAGTCGCTGTCGGACAAGGAAGTTCTTAAACGAAGAGAAAGCGCTAGAATGGCCGACAGAAAATATAGAAATACAGATGGTATGTTTCCAGCAGGAAAATATCCGCTTGATTTTATACAAATCGACCATACCCCAATGGATATTATTGTTGTAGATGAAGTGTACGGACAGCCTATAGGAAGACCATATTTGACCATAGCGATGGATATTTATAGTAGAATGGTCATGGGGTTTTTTATAAGCCTAGATGAACCTAGTTATTTTTCAGTCTCACAATGCCTTACACAAGCAATGCTATCAAAAGAGAAATATTTAAGAAGCCTAGAAGTCGATGGCGAATGGAATATTTGGGGGATTCCTAAAACAATAGGACTCGATAATGCGGCAGAATTTAGAGGAAAGGATTTGCAAAGGGTTTGTGAGCACTACGGCATAGAGTTAAATTGGAGACCTGTTGCAAGACCGCAGTTTGGTGGTCACATAGAAAGGATTATAGGTACCGCTATGAGAGAAGTACACACTCTGCCTGGCACCACTTTTTCAAATATTCAGCAAAGAGGAGAATATAAATCCGAAAAATATGCCACTATGACGCTCAAGTCTCTTGAAAAATGGCTTACCGAATACATCATAAATGTTTACCACAAACAGATACATAGCGGCATAAATTGTACTCCAGAGCATAAATACGAGATAGGAATATTCGGCGATGGCAAAACATCCTTGGGTAGAGGCCTGCCTGAAAGAATTGCTGATGAAGATAAATTTAAAATTTCGCTACTACCTACTATTGAACGCACAATCCAGCAATCTGGAATTAAAATAGATAGCATTCAATACTATGCAGATGCTTTAAGAAGATGGATTAGAGCCAAAGATAAAGACAAGAAAGCTAGAAAATTTATTTTCAAAAGAGACCTAAGAGATATAAGTACAATTTGGTTTTATGATCCTGAAATAAAGGAGTATTATCCAATTCCTTTTAGGAATATATCCTATCCTCCAATATCAGTCTGGGATTTAAGGGCTATCAAAAAATATCTTGACGACAACAATGTAACTGGATACGATGAAGTGACTATCTTTTCGGCATATGAAAAAATGAAACAAATCGAAAAAGATTCTGCGCAAAAAGTAAAAAGTATAAGAAGGAAGCACTCCGCACAAAAACATAGAGATACGAAAAGGAAATTTGATAATATACCAAAGACCAAATCTAAGTCAAATGCCTCATCTGATGCTGAAAATGACATATCTTTATCTGATTTATATAAAGATGTTGAGCCTTTCGATGATATAGAGATTTTATAAAGGCAACAACCTATGGAAAACCAACATTTAATTCAACAAGCACAAGATGCATTATTGCTTACAGATGAAGAAAGAATTGCTTTTATGTTAAACGAGAAGTGGTTTTTATACCCAATTGCCAAAGAAATTCTAAAAGAATTAGAATTTCATCTTAAGCATCCCAAAAAAAATAGAATGAAAGGCAGGCTTATTGTTGGCGGAACCAACAACGGAAAAACGTCTATCGTAAATAAATTTATTAGAAGCCATATGCCATATGATGATGAAAATGTCAAAATAACGCCAGTAGTAGCGGTGAGTGCGCCCGAAAGCTCCAATCCATCAGACCTATATGGAAGTATTTTACACAAGCTAGGGGTCCCATATAAAAACACAGACAGAGCTACAAAAAAGAAAGAAAAGGTTGAGGGAATATTTTTACTATGTCGCACTAATATGCTTATAATCGATGAAATACACAATATTATAGTGGCACCCGTACAAAAACAAAAAGCCTTTATGGTGGCATTAAAAAATCTTAGCAACGAGTTAATGATACCCATCATATTGGTAGGCACTGCCGATGCACTACATGCTATAAATACAGATTCGCAAATAAGTAATCGATTTCCGCCACTGGTTGTACCAAAATGGAAATACGATAGATCTTTTTTATCCTTACTGGCAAGCATAGAAAAAACTCTCCCTCTAAGAAAACAATCAAATATGGCCACCTCAAAAGAGATATCAAATTATATTTTAGACTACTCTGAAGGGTATATAGGAGAAATTATAGATTTAATAAACTTAGCTGCTCAATATGCCATAGAACAAAAAATTGAAAGCATTACCATGGAAACACTTAAAAAATCTAATTTTGTGCGCCCTTCTATGAGAAAAAATATTACTGATTTTATAGAAATATGATAAGCCATGTTACTAGATTTATAAATTTAAACGATAGGGACTTTGTGATTCATCCAAAGCCTCAAGACGACGAATTACTATCGTCATGGCTAGTAAGAGTAGCTCTAGCAAACGATGCAGCAGCTACATCTTTTACTAACATGCATTTTAGAGAATATGCAAGAAATATTATCTGGCAAAGAGATTTGGATATATGGTGTCCTCAAGATCTTATGAAGCGACTCTCGGGAAAAAGTCATTTATCAAAGGAGCAAATTCTAGATATGACATTAAAAAGCTATGAAGGAAAACTACAAGAACATATTAATGGTAGAACCAGAACTCGCTTTGTACAGCCCCTTGGGAACTATTGCCATATAAAAAGAAATGGCGGATTAAGATTTTGTCCCAAATGCCTAAAGGAGGATATAGTACCCTACTTTAGAAAGACATGGAGACTTTCTTTTTATACAGCATGCATCAAGCACGACTGTTTTCTGCACAGCAGATGTCCTACATGTGGCTCTCCACTAGTAATTTATAAGCATTACAACGAAAGAGACTTTACTTTTTGTTATAAATGTGGTACCGATCTTAAAACGGCACCTGCTCATACTATAAATAAACTTTCTTACGGGCTTAAAGCAGTAGAATGTTTGCTACAAATACTAAGTGAGGGCTACGGTATAAAATTCGGAAAAAAAGTAGCGTCAATCGATTTTTTTCATTTTTTAAAACAGATTAATAAAATGATTTATTTATGGAGAAAAACAGATGGCGTATTTGAGCACGAAATATTAGGAGATGTCATAAAATTTAATACTACAACTAAAAATAAATGCTATGAGGACTTTATAACCATAGAAGAACAGTATCTACTGTATTCCGGCTCTTGTTTTTTGATTCAATCAGATTCAAATTTTAAAGATTTTATTCAAAATAATCACATATTGCAGTGCCATATATATAAAGATTTTAGATAAAAATAGGTATTTGAATATAAAGATATAATTACCATTAAACCTATTTAAAAGGCCACAGTAATCCGCCCCCTGCTTAATATTAACTTCTTTACATAGATATTTAATTATTATTCCACATCAAGTTTATTTAAAAATTATTGTACTACAATTCTTTTTGATATTTTGATATAAAAAATCATAATTATATCTAAAAGGATTTCTAATGAGATTAGCTATCAGTCTGGCTGCGGCTACGATGGTACTATTTGCAAACGGTGCAAATCCCGACGTTATAAAGCCGATAAAGGATTTTACGCCTCCGCCGCCTTATACGCCAAACATCGCTCAAAGCGCGTTCCCCGAAAATCAATTCAACCGCGTGCCAAGGGATGATTATTTTTTTGTGACGGATTTGCTCGATAATTCGATGGACAAATTTCACGTCGCGGGCGGATTTTACGGCAGGACGTTTTATAGTTCGGGACTTTTTAAATACCGCGGTGCAAATTTCTATACGATTTTAAACGCGAACTTTTCTAAAGCCAATCGCTACAAAGACGGTGGCGGCAGGGAATGGAACTACGGCTATGCCAGGCAGGGGCAAAGCGCGGTCGTGGGTTTCGTGCCTAGTGAGCTAAGTGAGTTTAGATTTACGCTAGTACACGATAATATTGACGACGACAAGCAGCCTCACCATACTGCCGACTCGATAAAGACGCAACGATATATCGGTAAGTTTAACGCCAGGCTAGGTAAAGAGGATTTATCTAATACGTTAAATTTTGAAATAGCATTACGCGACGTGAGCAGAAGAAACGACAATTATCATTTGCGCCGCGCAGACCCTTCTAATATGGTAAAGGTAGAAGTAGATAGAAAGATTATAGATACGGAGCTAAAATACGATGTTGATTTTTCAAACTGGCACAATGTGGTCGGTACAGGATATCAGCACGATAATCATGAGGGCAAAAGATATCGTAAAATAGGCAATGATTGGGTTTTAAACGGCTTTAGGTTTGCAGACGTAACGAATAAAAAAACGAGAGTTTTTGATACGCTAAGCTATAAATTTACTGACGCGCACAAGCTCAGCCTAGCTCTAAACTACGACTGGATGAAGTCGAATTTAAATGATTTAAATACGGTTTATAACGGAGCAAGCGCGATAAATACCGTCGCTAAGCTTATTAAACAAATTTACGGCAAAGACTTTGACGGCAACATAAAACAGAATGGCTTAAGCGCTAGCCTAAAATACGACTTCACGCCCAATAAGCAAGATAATTACTATGTGGCTATAGAAAGTCTTTATCGTATGCCGAGCAATATGGAACGCTTTAGCAGTCTCTATGGGCCGACTACTAGAGGCTGGATCAGCAATCCGTTTATTAAGCCCGAGCGCCACAACCGCGTAAATTTGGGCTTTACCTATAAGAGCGAATTTTATAAAGAATACATGAGCTCGCGTCAGGGCGAGGATAGCTTTAGTCTGGGCGGGTACTTTATCGCAGACGACGCGCAGGATCTAGTTATCTACGATCGTCGCCACTCGGCCGCTGCCGCGCCGATGAATAAAAACGCCGTCATCACGCGCAACGTTGATGCTAGGATTTACAGCGTAAATTTGCGCGGGGAGTATAATTTCGCGCGAAATTTCGGGCTAAAAACTTCGTTATTTTACAACTACGGACAAAACAAAACCGACGGCAGACCGCTCTATCAGATCCGCCCGTTTGAGGCAAATTTGGCCTTTGATTACAAGGACTACGCGAGCTTTGGCAGCTACAATATCGGCACGGCGGTGCGCTACGTAGCAAAGCAAAATAGAGGAGATTTCGATAAAGCCACCGGCTTTGGCATCGACAAGCGTGAAGCGGCTAAGAGCTTTACGACGATGGACGTTTACGGCGGATTTGAGTTTAAAAACAGCTGGGGCGTGAGGCTTGGCGTGACGAATATCTTTGATAAAGATTACGCCGAGTTTATCAGCGGCGAGCACGTAGGAGCGCTAGATCCTGATCCTGTGGTGCGCGCGCCGGGGAGGGCGGTGTTTGTCAGCTTCCACTCTAGCTTTTAAAGACAACTATCTGTATAGCAAGGAGATACAATATGAATAGACGAGGTTTTTTAGGATTTGGTGCGGCGATTGGTGCTACAGCTCTTGCGCCGAGCCTTTTTGCGAAGGAAAATTTCACGATGTGGGGCGCGCCGGCAATCCCTAGCGTTATAATGGCCGTAGCAAGCCTACAAGGCGAGCTAGCAAAGACTCATGACGTGAGGTTACGCATTTGGAATAGTACGGATCAACTCCGAGCAGGCGTAGCTAATGGGGAAATAAAAATCACTATGGCGCCATCAAACGTGGGAGCAAACATGCGAAATCACGGCTTAAATTTAGCTATGCTAAATTTGCTTAGCCTTGGTACGATACAAGCCATGGTAAAAGATGAGAATATAAAAACTTTTGAAGATTTTATCGGCAAAAAATTAATAATTCCTTTTAAGGGTGATATGCCTGATTTGGTTCTGCGAGCGCTTTGTAAAAAACGAGGAATAGATATTTCCAAAATAGACATTACGTATACGCAGACGCCGCCGGAAGCTGCAGGATTATTTTTACAAAAAGATTATGATATTTTAATCGCCCCTCAACCTCTTCCGGCAGCAACCATACTGCGCGGGAAGAAAATGGGGATAGCGGTACATTACGGAGTAGATATTCCTAAGGTCTGGGGAGAAAGCTTTAATACCAAGCCGTACATTCCGATGGCGGGCATTATAGTCGATGTAGATTTTTATAAAGCAAATTTGCCTCTATTTGATACACTTCATAGCGACTTAACTAACGCTCTATCTTGGATCAAAGATAATAAGCAAAGTGCTGCCAAAATAGGAGCCGAATATCTACCGGTTCCAGAGCCGGCACTGGTTAATGCATTTGATAGGGCAAATTTGACGGTAACAAAAGCTCGCGATATGCAAGATGAGATAATGTCATTTTTTGAAACTATTTTTGAGTTTAATCCAAAGCTTTTGGGCGGTAAGATGCCCGACAAGAGTTTGTTTCTATAATTAAAGATAAATTTATAAAAAAGGATAATGTTATGTTAAAACATATTTTGTGTTTATTATTTATTTCTCTAAATATTTCGTTTGCTATGACAAACGAACAGATTGATGAATTTATATCAAAAAATAGCGTAGATATTCAGACTTTAAATGGAGTTCCAAATAAAGTTTACGCCAGTAATCCGCCGTTACTATTTTTGCTATATGCCGTTGCTCCCGAGAAAGTCAGCGGTATAAATTCTAGTTTCGGTAAAAGAGAAAAGCCGTATCTAAAAGAGAGCATGATTAACCAGCCGGTAGTAGGAGGATTTTTCGGGCAAGGCAAAATTCCAAATATGGAAATGCTTTTAAAGCTAGATCCTGATTTGATATTAGTAAATTCTGACTCTAAAAATACTCAAAAGAAATTCAAAGAAACCCTGGGTGGCATAAATAAACCTATGCTGTACTTAAAAGGCTATGAACTAGAAGATTACATTGACTCTCTTGAGGTTTTGGGCAAAATTTTAGATAAGCAAGATAGAGTAAAAAAGCTAATAGAGTATTCTAAAAAAACCATGGATATTTCAAAAGAGCTTAATGAATATATAGTAAAAAACTCGGTTGTTAAGCCTAAAATATACTATGCCGAAGATCCCGACGGACTAGCTACCGAATGCGAGGGCTCATGGCACACTAGGCTTATAGAGCTAAGCGGTGCCGAAAATGTGCATAAATGCAGCGGAAACCCGGATGCTACGGCTTATGGGCACATCAAAATTAGCTTTGAACAAATAGCCGAATACGATCCTGATATTATATTAATTTTCGAGAAGAGCTTTTATGATAAAATCTATGACGATCCTAAATGGCAAATACTAAAAGCCGTAAAAAATAAAAGAGCTTATTACTTACCTCGCGAACCATTTTCTTGGTTTGATCGTCCGCCTTCATTTATGAGATTCATAGGGCTTAAATGGCTTATAAATTTAACTCACCCTGATGTATTTAAATTCAATATGAATAAGGAAGTTAAGGACTTTTATAAATTATTCCTAGAGGTTGACATAAGCGATAACCAAGTAAAAGAGCTTATAGGTGAGTAAAAAAGCCTTTACGTTTTTAAGTATCTTATTGCTAGGGTTTATGTTACTTTCGGTACTAATAGGAAAATACGGCTTTAATGCGGAAGATTATCTAACATATTTTAAAGCCGTTATAAAAGGCGAAGACTTAAAAAATTATCAAGTTATGCATACTTTGATAACGGAAATTCGCCTTCCTAGAATAATGGCCTGCATTATAATAGGCGCTAGTTTGGCTATTTCTGGCTCAGCATACCAAGCCATGTTTGTAAATCCTCTAGTAAGTCCATCAATACTTGGGGTTTTAAGCGGTGCCGGATTCGGCGCCGCCATAGGAATGTTTTTCGGATTAAACGAATATCTCATTCAGCTTAGTACCTTTGCGTTTGGTTTTATAGCGGTACTAACGGCCTTAAGTATATCGGCCTTTTATTCACGCTCTGGCAGTATTATAGTATTGGTTCTTGGTGGCGTTATTAGCGGCTCTCTTTTTACATCTTTGCTATCAGCATTAAAATACGCAGCCGATCCAAATGACTCATTGCCGGCTATTACTTATTTTTTAATGGGTAGCCTAGGGTTTGCTTCGAAGAATTTTATTCAAATTTCGATTCTACCGATGTTTGTAGGAATACTATTGTTAGCCTTTAGCGGCAAATATTTAAATGCGCTGAGTTTGGGAGAAGAAGAGGCTAAAAGTCTGGGTATAAATGTTGCTAGGGTTAAAAATTTCGTTATTTTGGTTGCTACTTTTATTAGCGCCTTAAGCGTAACGATAGCCGGTATTATCGGTTGGATAGGTCTTATAGTTCCACATATGGCACGTTTTATATTTGGAGCGGATAATCGCGCCGTATTGTCTAGTTCAGCTATGATAGGTGCTATATTTTTACTTTTTTGCGATAACTTTTCGAGACTTATGTTTACTTTTGAAGTCCCGATAGGTATAGTAACTTCACTGTTTGGAATACCTATATTTATTCTAGTACTTCGTAGAGCTAAAAAGAGTTTTTAATGATAGAAATCAGAAATCTAAAATTCGGATACAAAGATAAGAATATACTAAACGGTATAAGTTTTAGTATCAAAAAAGGCGATACGCTTAGTATTCTGGGCGCAAACGGTAGCGGTAAAAGCACCCTCCTGCGTATTATGCTTGGATTTTTAAAATTCGAGGGTACGGTAAATATATGCGGTAAAAGCGTAAGGAATTACGAAAAAAAAGAACTTGCAAGGCTTATAGCCTACGTTCCTCAAACGCATGCCCCGTCATATGAATATAGCGTATTTGATATAGTACTAATGGGCGCATTGTGCAGAACGTCTTTATTTTCTAACTTTAGCCTTGCCGATAAAAAACTTGCCGAGTATGCATTGGAAAGAATGGGTATTTTAGAGCTAAAAGATGAACTTTATACTAGAATAAGCGGCGGACAAAGGCAGCTGGCATATATCGCTAGAACCTTAGTACAAGGCGCCAAAGTTATTTTTATGGACGAACCTACGACCGGGCTTGACTTCGGCAATCAAATCAAACTACTTGAAATGATAAAGACGCTAAAAGACGAGGGGTATACTTTCGTACAAACCACTCATTACCCTCGTCACGCTAAATTTGTTTCAAATCTAGTATTGTTTTTAAAGGACGGCAAGATACTAGATTTTGGAAAGTGCGATGAATTGATAAATCCATCAAATATAGATAAGATTTACGGAATAGATTATCAAAAATATGAGGACAAATTATGATATTACCTTCTAATTACGATAGGCTGGATTTTAATAAGCTTTATAAGGAGCAAAGAACAAATAGTTCTTTTATTAGGAAATCAGTAGCCAAATGGGATGTTAAGGCAGCAAGCTTTAGTGAGAGCGTACTTAAGAGCGACTATGTTAAAGACTTTATCTCAAGAGTCGATTTTGATGGCGCAAGAACGCTTCTTGATTTCGCATGCGGTGCCGGAGCATTAAGCATAGCTGCAACAAATAAGGTAGATAAAATTTACGGTTATGATTTTTCGTCGAAAATGCTAGAATTCGCAGAACAAAACTCTCGGGATTTTAATTGTAAAAATATTGAATTCGCGCAAAAAGCATTCGAAGACGACTTTAGCGACGTACCTGAGTGCGATATTACGTTTGCATCTCGTTGCCTTGACGTAGATGACTTAAAACAAGCCCTAGAGAAATTACTTTCAAAGACGAAAAAAGCCCTTTATATTACTTTTAAAGTCGGTAGTTTCATTAACGAAGACGTTTTAAATGCTCTTGGAAGCAATATTGAAAAAAGACCAGACTTTATATATTTAATAAATATTTTATTCCAAATGGGATATCTTCCAAAGCTAGAGTATATACAAACTTCATGCGGTGATGGAATACCTGAAACTATCGACGATCTTGTTAAAAAAATACAATGGGGACTTTCGAGAGAGCTTACGGAGCCGGAAGTTTATAATCTCAATAAGTACTTTAACAGCAACCGCTTTGAGCGAAAACAAGAACATATGAACTGGGCTTTCATAAGAGTAGATAAATGATAATTTTATAATTAACTGTTATGGTCAATAAATTTGGATTGGTCTTAAAAATATCATATATTTATAGTTAGTGATATTTGAGCATACGGGATACGATGGCAATTCTTTAAGATGCCTGATATATTAATGCTAGATTTTTACGCATTATTAAAAAATACATCCTATTGCTAAACACAGAGCCAATGTAATGCAAGGTTTTATAGCACATTAATATAAAAAAAGAAGCAACCGTCAAAACATCTGATACCATAGGTAGCACCTCCGCTAATTTTTGTATTACAAACACCTTTAACTCGCATCAGTCCGTAGACGAGTGTTTGATTAGCTTATAGAGCCCTGTGTGGCAATAGAACCGAGTTCATTTATTGTATCATTTTTTTGTTTTTTATACAATATTTTTTTAATATAGCTCAATGTATGAAAATCACAAGATATATGATTAAGGCTTGATAAATTATTTACTAGAAAATTTTCGCCAAATTCTGATACCAATATATCGACCGATAGTGTATTTATTGCATCTCTTTTTTGAAATAATACGCTAGAATTTTTTATAAAGCGGTTATTGCGAAGTTTATCAAAAGCCTTTAATAGCTCTTTGCTATAATTATTGCTACTAGGAAAAGCTGTTAATATTTCGGTATTTTTTAAATTTCTTTTACTAATAATTTTTGATAAGCCGCTTGTGCATACTATTTTACAATTATAAAATTTGCAATTTTTAATTTTACACTCCTTGAAAACCGAAGATGAAATAATTGAATCTTCAAAAAGTGCATCCGTTAAATTACATTTTCTAAAAAGCGCTCCATTTAATAAACAAGATCTTATTTGGGCTTCATAAAAACTGCAAAATTTAAATTTTGTTCCAACAAAAGAGGTTCCGTCAAATATAGTGCCGGAAAAATTGGTTTTATAGCTGCATGATTTATTAAAATTTTTATATATAAATTTCCTACCACTCCTATCCACGCAACTATAACTAAAAGCTTTTTTATTTTTGTCGTTTACGGGCATGCAACCTCTATCTATTAATTTTTATTCGTATTTATAGATTATATTATAATGAGTCATTTTTCTTGATATCTCTCCAGTACGCATTTTAACCTCTTGCCCCAATCTTGTATCTTTTTCTCGTGTGCATCATATGGATGGTATAAATAATATTTGGTCATTTTAAATTTTAAATCCTGCAACCAACTATTACTCGTTTTTGCAATGTTTGTGACTATTTCTTGCACGATAGCCTCATCTATACTATTATAATAATCCCTAATTAAAAGCGTACTAAGCGTTTCTAACAATTTGTCTTTTTGTATCTCAAGAATAATGTACCTACAATTTTTGTAGCATATCTCAACCACTATATACTTTCTAGGAGTCACTCCATCCAACATTGTAGCCCTCTTCCACGCATGCCTTCCTCGATAATTTTTTGGTTTTTGAGGCAAGTCCTCGCATTGTAAAATTTTGTATGAAAAATCGCAATAAATATCAGAGCAATACATCAACATGGCTTTTATGTCTTCAATAGTTATATAACTTCCGGTTTCTTGCTCACTATCCTCGTCTTCTTTTTTCAAGTGCCCCTCTGTAGTATTTAGATCGCCCTGCACTTCCGCGTCGTTTGAGCTTAGATCTAATTTGTCCTCCTGCAATTTATCACTTCCTCGCACTATTTCTCTACTTTGGTCTTCTTCTGTAATCGTTTCAAATTCAATAGTTTTATTGAGCAGATCTAACTTTGCCTCTAAATTAGCATCCTCATCTTTATCTACTATACTTACTGAACTATGTAAAATATTGGGGGTTTTTTCATTGAGTTGATTCGTTAAATCTTTCTTGGACAGCTTTGTGCTTTTTATCACACCTATTATATCTTTTTTTCCTCCAGGAAGCTCTCTAATAACTTTAAGCTGTTCAAATGGATAAAACGAATTTTCTTGCAAGATTTTTAAAACAAGCAATGATCCATCACTTAATACCTTAGCTCTTGCCTTAAAATTTATTTTTCCAGGTACTGGAAAATTTGCTTGAATAGTCATCGTATTTGGCGAGCCTACAAAGTTAGCACTTTGTTTCCTATGCTCAGATAATATTTTGCTAGCAACCATATCTCTTCTTATTTGCAGCCACATATTATTAGCTCTTTTGTCTATAACAAATCTATATATATTTTCTGCATCAATATTATTCGCATTGAATTTTAAGTATATCTCACCAATCCCATTATCTAATGTTGCTCTTTTATAAAGACCATCCAATGAACTATTTTGCCCCTGAGTCTCCGACATAATTTGTCTAGTCATCGATGCTGATGTAAAGTAAAAATATCTTGCGATTTCATAATGTGGAAAAATAACCATTCTTCCAGATAAATTATCTTTAAAGGTTGAATATTTTTGCTGATTTTTATGCCAGCCAACATTATATTTACCTATTTTTTCAGGCAGCTCACTCATAAACTCATCTAAAATAGGTATGTTCTTAAGATTTTTGGTCACCAGCAATCCATCGCCGACACTTATTTGAAAATTGCGAATATCTCCTGCGCTAGTTCCAATTTTTTGCTGGTTTTCAACAACGGTACCAAGCGGAAAAGCACAAATTTCTTTTAAATTGAAAAAAGATAGAAAATATTCGGGTTTTTCTTTGAATATCTCTTTTAAAATGATTGGGATACTAAAATTCGTTTCGTTTTGATAAATATCTCCATATGAAAAGACAATCAACTTTTTATTTTTTGGTAATTTTGTCAATATCAAATCTTGTAAAATCACACTTTCATTCATTACCCAAAGCCCTCTGAGCACTCCTTAGAATCTATTTTGTTCTATTCTAAGCTTAAAAATTTATATATAAAAGATCATTAAATAATCCTTTTAAAATAAAGTATTTTTATAAATTATAAAAAACAACATATGTTCGCAACTTTTATTGAACTATTCGCAACTTTTATTGAATTTCACAACCTCCGCCAAAGATCGAGCTTTTTGTTGAAGTGTGGTGTGGTGAGCGAAAGGCTCTAGTGCTTGTAAATTCACTATCTTGCAGGTTTAGCGAGCGGTAGGCGGCGGACTTTAGCACCTCTTCTAGGCTTTGTGGTGCCATGATATAAACTAGGCGTTTTGCGCACATGCTCTTGCCACTGCCTGGGCTACCTTCAAATAAGATATTGTGCATGCCAACGGCTGCGATGACACAGGCTCTTTTGGCTCTTTCTTGGCCCAAAACGTCCTTAAAATCAAGCTCGAAGCTTAAATTTGGAACATATCTTTTGCCAGAAATTTCTATCACGTTTGAAAATAGCTCATGCGTAGCGTTAAAACGTATGCTTTTTGCAAATTCTTCATCGCTAAAAAATCTGATCGCCTCTTCCAAAGTACTAACAGCATAAATCTCTAAATTTGGGATCATGGAGGCTTTTTGAGCTATCTCTTTTGGTACTAGAATTTTTGTATTTTTGACCTGTGTGCTTAAAAAAAGTAAGATAGAAAATAAATTTGCTGTGCTTTTTACGCTTCCATCAAGTCCAAGCTCGCCAAAGACAAAAATTTTCTCTAAACTTTTTGCCTTTTGAAGAGCTATAAGAAGAGCGATAGCTAAGTCAAAATGTGAGCCGCTCTTTGGCAAATCTGAAGGGGATAAATTTATGGTAATCTTTTGTGCTGGAAAAGAAAAATCAAGTGCTAGAAGTGCTGCTTTTACGCGCTCTGTACTCTCTTTGATACTTGTGCTTGCAAGCCCAACGATGCTAAAACCAGGAAGCCCGCGAGAGAAGATAGACTCAACGTCAATTATCTTTAGCCCATCGCCGTAAGTAGCACATCTTAAAGACTTCATGAAGCTTTTTCTTTTTTTTGCTTTTTGTATTCCTTATCAAATTTTTTGCGTTTATTAAAGCCGATCTTTTCTATAAAAAGATGTCCATCTAAATGATCATTTTCATGCTGGATAGCGATAGCTAAAAGCCCATCAGCCTTTAAGCTTTGCTCTTTGCCAAAGCGGTCTTGATATTTGATAGCCACAATCTCATTTCTTTTTACATCTTCATAATATCCGGGCACACTAAGGCAACCCTCTTGATATACGCATTCTCCTTCACGTAGTTCAAACTTTGGATTTATGATCTCGATTAAATTTTCTTTATCTTGTACGCCCTCATCATTGGCTAGATTTATAATAAAAATTCTTTTTGCAACACCTATCTGAATAGCTGCAAGGCCAATGCCCTCTTTTGCAATCATCGTATCATACATATCATCAAGTAGTTTGTGAAGTTCCTCATCAAAAATTTTAACCTCTTTTGAGACTTCATAAAGTTTTTTATTTGGATAAGATAAAACCTCTAAGATCAAGCCCAAACTCCTACTTATTCACCCAAAAATATAGGCTGCTCATCATCTTGTGTTAGTATTAGTTGATCTAACGAGTAAGAGATTAATTCTTCAGCACTTCTTGTTTTTGTTATCATGCTTGAAACCACTTGGATATCAAGCTTGCACTCTTCACCATCTATCTTCCAAGGTATAGATGAAAGCATATTTAAAATTCTGCTACCGGCTTGTTTTGTGCCATTTTCATCAGTATATTTCATAACCATAGCAAAACAGCCATCACCGTAATGAGCTACTATATCACTTCTTCTAGAAGTTCTTAAAAGAAGCTGTGATATAGCTTTATACATATTGTTTCGCTCTTTTAAATTTTTAACACGATTTGTAAATCTATCTTTTGCTCTTACTAGTAAAAACGATGCGTTATAGCCATATCTTTTAACGGCTTCTACTTCACTTTGCACTGTGGCTACTAGAAATTTTTTATTATAAACGTCATATGTCGTATCATAAATCGACTGCTCTTCAATAGATTTAAGCATCTTGGCTACTTCGTCATAGCTTACTTTAATGACATCAAGATGTTTATCCATAAGGCTGTTTAATTTTATTAGGTCATGATTAAATGCGCTTAAAACATTTTGAAGAGCTAGGATATTTGTATTGTTTTTGAGTGCATCCATACGCTTTTGCACTAGGCCTCTCATGATGCCTAAATTTTTATAGATTAGCACCACGGCTTGAAGCATACTTTTTATCTGGATAAATCCTTGCTTTATCTCTTTTTCAATAGAGATATTACTGCCTGATGGTACTGAGATCTCGGAATTTATAACTATCATATCACCGATCTCTTTTCTAAATTCATCAGGCTGTCCATCAAGCATTTTCTCAAAATAAATAGAGTAATTGTTTGGCGTAGATGGAACATTATCGTCACTTAATTCATGCAAAACATTTTCTGAAAATTTGTATATATCTACCTTTTCTTTTTCTAGAATATGTTTTAACTCAACCGCTTTTTTCTTAGGGTCTGGTGCATTATCTATCTTTATCACTTTGGGCCTTATTTAAAACTTTTCTCCAAAATTTTATCAACAAGTCCGTACTCTTTGGCTTCAGCTGAGCTCATAAAGAAGTCACGCTCAGTATCTTTTACGATCTTACTTAGCTTTTGACCTGTATTTTTGGCCAAAATTCCATTCAAAATCTCTTTCATACGCAAAATTTCACGAGCTTGTATCTCGATATCAGTCGCTTGTCCTCTAGCGCCGCCAAGGGGTTGGTGTATCATGATGCGAGAATTTGGCAATGCATATCTTTTACCTGGTGCGCCACAGCTTAGCAAAAATGCACCCATGCTAGCCGCTTGACCGATGCATATCGTGCAAACGTCTGGCTTTATGTAGTTCATCGTGTCATAGATACTAAAGCCACTTGTTATCACGCCACCTGGTGAGTTTATATATAGATAGATATCTTTATCTGGATCCTCAGCCTCTAAAAATAGCAGCTGAGCAACGATAGAAGCGGCCATGCCGTCTTCTATCTCACCACTTAGCATAACGATCCTGTCTTTTAAAAGACGGGAATATATATCATAGCTTCGCTCACCTCTACTAGTTCTTTCAACTACGACAGGAACGTAATAGCTCATTACTCAGCCTTCTCTTTTTTACTTGCTTTTTTTTCGTCTTTTTCTTTGTTGAAAAGCTCGCTAAATAGCTTCTCTTCGATCATTGACATCTTTATAGCTGGAAGCATGCCTTGATTGCGGTACATATCAAGGTGTGCTTTTGGATCTTGTCCGCTTCTATACGCCTCAAAATAGATCGCTTGAACGACCTCTTGATCGCTTACTTTTACGCCTCTTACGCGAGCTAGCTCATCGATAATGAAAGTTAAACGAACGCTATTTTCAGCGTCTTTTCTAAACTCGTCACGTTTTTTAGAAAGAGCATCTTTGTCCTCTCTAAATTTTTTCATATCATCTGGAGTAAATGAGCTCCATGCGTTTCTAAACTGCATATCAATCTCTTGCTCGACAATATTTTTTGGCACGTCAAATTTAAATTTCTCAACCGCAGCTTCAGCAAATTTTGGCTTAAGCTCATCATTTATAAGTTTATAAATTTTCTCTTGGCGGATTTGCTCTTTTATACGCTCATCAAGTAACTCTTCAGTTGGTTTTTCTTCATTTGGAAGTAGAGTTTTAAGCATCTCTTCATCTAGTTTTTCAGGAATTTTTCTCTCTTGAATTTCATGAAGTTTGACTTTAAAAACAGCGTCTTTGCCAGCTAAATGTGCAGCGCCGTAGTTTTCTGGGAATTTAACCTCGATATCTTTTTCGCCACCAGCTTTTATGCCTACCATACCATCTTCAAAGCCTGGGATAAATTGATTTGAGCCGATCTCAAGCACATAGTTTTCAGCCTTGCCACCATCAAATGCTACGCCGTCAACAAAGCCTTCAAAGTCAAATTTAGCAAAATCGCCAACTTTTAGACCTCTTTTGCCATCAATTTTTTCAAGTGGAGCTATCATTTTTAGAAGTTCAGTTTTTTTCTCATCGATATCTTTTTTCAAAACACGTGGGTTTGAAAACTCAGGTATCAAACTCTCATAGCCGCTCACATCGACGCTTGGTTTAAATGAAACTGTTAGCTCAACATCGATCTTACCATCTTTTCTATCAAATTTTGAAACGATAGGCTCGCCGATAAGATCATCGTTTTTCTTGCCTGCTTGCTTTATAGCCTCTTCTACTACATCTCTTAAGACATCTTGTTCAGCGTCGTTTGTTAGCTCTTTCTCGTAGCGTTTTAATACAACAGCAACTGGAACGTGACCTTGCCTAAAGCCATCTACTTTCATAGTTTTTGCTGCTTTTTTTGCTAGCTTTTCTACGCTAGACTTTATAGCATCTGCACTTATAGTCGTGCTTGCTAGAGTATTTACGCTATCTAGAGCTTTTGTTTTGATTTCCATCTAATTCCTTTATGAATACAAATTTTTAGCCCAAAATATAGCAGATTTTTCCTTATTTCATTGTAAATTTGTAAATTTTTATAGATATAAAAGGCGTTTTAACGTAGAATCTAGCAATAAAATTATGGAGAAAATTTATGCAAGAGAGTTTTGAAAATTCGGTTAAAAACATGCTAACGATAATAGGCGAAGATCCAAATAGAGAAGGCCTTATAAAGACGCCTGAGCGTGTCTTTAAAGCATTTAAATTTCTAACTAGCGGATATGATGAAGATCCAAAAGAGGTTCTTGGTGACGCACTTTTTACTAGCTCAAATAATGAGATGGTTTTGATGCGAAACATCGAATTTTACAGTCTTTGCGAGCACCATTTGTTGCCCATTATCGGCCGAGTGCATGTGGCGTACATCCCAAATGGCAAGGTCGTTGGCCTTAGTAAAATTCCACGCATGGTAAATATCTACGCAAGACGCTTGCAAATTCAAGAGCAGATGACTGAGCAGATCGCAAAAGCACTTGAGGATGTGATCGCTCCAAAAGGCGTTGGTGTCGTCGTTGAGGCTAGACATATGTGCGTTGAGATGAGGGGTGTGCAAAAGATAAACTCAACCACTACAACCTCAGCACTTAGAGGTTGCTTTATCAAAAACGCAGACACAAGGCGAGAATTTTTCTCGCTTATAAATTCTCCTAGGGAAACGCATTTTTGAGCTTAGAGCATATAAATTTAAAGCTTAAGGAGGGTGTGAAACTCTCAAACACCTTTGGCATCATAACTAAAATCACAGCTACAACTATCGAGATCACTGGACTTCGTCCAAGCATCGGAGACATCGTGCGTATAGTTGCAAAAGATAAGAGCAAAAATGGTCTTGGCATGGTTACACAAATAAAGACAGATGGCGCTTATATCAGTCCATTTGGCTTTGTCGAGGGCTTTAGGATAGGTGACTTTGTCTATGAGAGCGATCAGGGCATGAGCATACCAGTGGGGCCAAATTTGCTAGGCCGCGTGGTCGATCCATTTATGAAGCCCATAGACGGCAAAGGAGCGATCGAGACGACTGAATATATGCCGATCATGAGAGCGCCGATAGATGCGATGAAAAGGGGGCTTATAAATGAGCCATTTAGTGTTGGTATAAAGACGATAGATGGGCTACTTACTTGTGGTAAGGGTCAAAAGCTGGGAATTTTTGCAGGTTCAGGTGTGGGCAAATCAACCCTAATGGGCATGATCGTAAAAAATACGCTAGCACCGATAAAAGTAGTCGCGCTAATAGGCGAGCGCGGCCGTGAGGTACCCGAATTTATCGAAAAAAACCTAGGCGGTGACCTAGAGGGTACGGTCATCATCGTAGCGACCAGCGATGACAGCTCGCTCATGCGAAAGTACGGTGCATTTTGTGCGATGAGCGTGGCTGAGTACTTCAAACAGCAGGGCAACGATGTGCTTTTCATCATGGATAGCGTTACGCGTTTTGCGATGGCACAGCGCGAGATCGGCCTTGCACTTGGCGAGCCACCGACCTCAAAAGGCTATCCACCAAGCTCGCTCACACTCCTGCCACAGCTAATGGAGCGCGCCGGCAAAGAGGAGGGTAAGGGCAGTATCACGGCATTTTTCACCGTGCTAGTCGAGGGCGATGATATGAGCGACCCGATAGCCGACCAAAGCCGCTCTATCCTAGACGGGCACATCGTGCTAAGTCGTGAGCTAACGGATTTTGGAATTTATCCACCTATCAA
This sequence comes from Campylobacter concisus, assembly GCF_003048575.1. Classification (NCBI taxonomy): domain Bacteria; kingdom Pseudomonadati; phylum Campylobacterota; class Epsilonproteobacteria; order Campylobacterales; family Campylobacteraceae; genus Campylobacter; species Campylobacter concisus. The sequence continues at coordinate 61,145 of NZ_PIRZ01000006.1, forward strand.
TATCCAAAACTCAGCCTCGCGTGTCATGGGAGATGTGATCAGTAAAGAGCATAAGCTAAATGCGATGAAATTTAAGCGCCTTTACTCGCTTTTAAAAGAAAATGAGGTCTTGCTTCGCATCGGCGCATATCAAAAGGGAAGTGACAAGGAGCTTGACCTTGCGATCTCGAAAAAAGAATTTATGGAGAGTTTCTTGAAACAAAGCTCAGAAGAGGCCTTTGCGCTCGAAGAGGTCGAAGAACTGCTTGATAAGATCAATCAGTAAAATTTCATAGTGTCTGAAGTGCGACTAAAATATAATCAAATCTTTATATTTATTATCAAAAATGGTGGTGATTTCGTTGCTTTGTTTTAGGTGTGAAAATTGCGGTCAAAAAATCAATAAATTTACGTTTTCTTATCTCATTTTTGGTCCAGAAAAGCGATGCTGCAAAAAGTGCAGGAGCGAATTTGAAGTGGTAAATCTTTTTAAGATAGCAAACGAGATATATGCCAGTGCTTCTTTTATAGCGATGATAGCACTATTTAGTGCAGTCCACTCAATATTTTTTAATAATAAAAAAGAATATTTTCTAGCTGCTTTTATTATCTTTGTGGTTTTATATTTCGTGGTAAAAGTAGTAGTTTTGCACTTTGTGTCATATAAGATGACAAAGCGAGGAGATCAGCTTGAATAAGCCAAAACTCACACACTTTACATGCCCAAACTGCGGTCACAGAGTCGATAAAATTTCAAAATTTTGGGACTTTTTTGATAAAAAACTACTTATTTGCAAAGGTTGTGATAGCGAATTTGAGGTAAGCGAGCGAGCTAAATTTATACTAAACGGTTATGAGTGGATATTTATCCTGCTGTGGATTTTAGTAGTGACACTCATGCAAATTTTCGTAGACGAAAAACAAATTTTCTCGCTCACGTCAGTGATCATCGGTACTTTTGTCTTTGTCTTGGTACGAAGTATCATCTTACTGCTGATCCCATACAAAATAACTAAAGTCGGTAAGAAAAAGGCTTAAGAGCCAAATCCCATCTTTTTATCCTCACCAAAGCTAGAGTTTAGCTCGCGCTCTATCGTGGTTTTAAAGTCCTCAAAGGTAAAGATCCCATCATCTTTTATAGCGACTTTCAAAGCGGTATTTTTTAGTGCAAGGACGATCTGCGCGCCACTTAGGTTAAACTCAGCCAGTCTTTCTACGCTAAAGCCATCTTCAAAGCTCGCATTTTCAGGCAAAATTTTACGCCAAATGGCAAGCCTGCCGTTAAAATCAGGCTTTTTAAACTCGATCTTATAATCAAACCTTCTAGAAAACGCCACATCAAGGCTTTGCAAGAAATTTGTCGTGGCGATCAGCACGCCTTCAAAACGCTCGATCTGCTCTAAGAAGATATTTTGCATTTGATTATGCATCTTTTCAGCCCCGCTCGAGCTCTCCACTCTCGTGCTTAAAAACTGATCGGCCTCGTTTAGCAAGAGCACCGGCTCGCTGCCACTTTTTTTGCAAATTTCTTTGTAAGTATCAAAAATTTTCCTTACATTTTGCTCGCTCTCGCCGACATATTTGCTTAAAATTTTTGAGCAGTCAAAGCTTAAAATTTGCTTCTTTAGGCTTTTTGCAAGCCCAACGGCGCTCATGGTTTTACCAGTGCCAGGCTCACCGTAAAAGATAATCTTGGCGTCTATGTTTTTTCTAGTTTTTATGCCCCAGCTACTAAGTCTAGCGAGCACTTTTTTATCGACTTGCTTTAGTATCGTGCTTAAAAGCTGCTTTGTCTTTTCGTTTAGCACGACGTCTTCTAGGCTCGTTACTGGCTCAATGAGCTCAAAAATTTCTTGCTCTTTTACCAGGCTTTCGATCTTGATTTTCTTGCTATTTTTGTCATTTTTTGGGTGCATTATGCTTTGCAAAATTTCTTCATTTATAAAAAAGCTCTTGCTTACATTGCCATAAGCGTTTAAAACCTCGTCGTAGTCAATGAGTGCGCTCTCGATGAGCCTTGAGCCATCCTCTAAAAGAGTACGATTTTTGATGCGTTCAAGCTCATCTTTGCTTATTAGCCCAACTAGCGTGTTTAGGTCGCGACCATTTTCAAAGTCGCCCGCGTACTCCTCTTTTAAAAGGGCTAAAAATATGATCTGCTCTTTTTCGTCAAGTGAGTTTTCTTTAAAAATTTGCTCTATCTTTAGGCTGATCTTGCTTAGTTTTACACGCTCATTGATTCGCTTTGTAAGCTCAGAAATTTGCTCATTTATCCGCTTTTTGGCATCACTTGAGCTGTTTTCAAAAATGGCAGCCTTTGAGTAAAGCTCCACCTTTAAAAACTGATCTTTTAAATACTCCAAATGATCTTCATATGGCGTAAGCTCTGGCAAATTTATATCAGCGTTGCCATCTTCAAGAATTTTTAAAAATGTGGCTGATAGAGAAATTTCAGAATGAAGCAACGAAAGAAGCCCTTGAGCTGAAGCCCTTTGCGTGCTCTCAGGTATTTTAAAAAGACTATAATTTTGTACAATCCAACCGCTATCAAGCAAATTTTTTATAAATTTTAGATACAAAAGCTGCTTATCATTTTGTGTGCCAAAGACTGCTCCAAGTAGCTCAAAAACGCTCATATTAGCCGTTCCTTGCACATAAGCTTTACTTAGATATTTTAAAATTTCTCCCTCTTCATCGCCACACTTTATCAGCTCGTAAATTTTGCTTTTTTTGAGGTCCTGGTTTAAAAAATCAAGCAAGTATTTCACTAAAATTTATCCTTCATCTGCTCTATTTGTTCTTTTAATACACGTTTTAGCACCTTACCAGTGGCATTTCTAGGCAACTCTTCGGCAAAATAGATACTCTTTGGTATCTTGAAATTCGCTAAATTTTTCTTCAAATGCTCTCTTACTGTTTTTTCATCAAGATCCATGCCATCTTTTACTTGTATGAAAGCAACGACCTCTTCATCAGCATGTACATCTTTTACGCCAATTACCGCTGTTGCTTCAACTGCTTCAAGTTTGTAAATGACTTCTTCTATCTCACGCGGATAGATATTAATGCCCTTTGATATGATGAGGTCTTTTTTACGATCAACGATATAGATAAAGCCCTCTTCATCGACTTTGCCAAGATCTCCGGTCTTTAACCAGCCATTTATTATGGTCTCATCAGTGATGCTTGGCATACCATAGTAGCCTTGCATAACGCAGTCGCCCTTTACAATGATCTCGCCTATCTGGCCAACTGGAAGCTCCATCATCTCATCATTTACGATCTTTACCTCATAACCATCAAGCACAGGCCCTACACTTAAAAGCTTTTGTTTATCATATAAATTTGCAGCTACGACTGGCGAGCATTCGCTAAGTCCATATCCCTCAACAAGTGTTGCACGCGGAAATTTCACTCTAAAGTCATCTATCGTCTGCTTTGCAAGCGGAGCTGCACCACTTACAAATAATCTAATGCGGTTAAACCATCTAAAATACCAAGGAATTTTAGCCTTACCGATAGCTGTATAGATGGCTGGGATTCCCAAAAATACAGTTACACGCTTTAGTAAAGTTTGTTTTAGTACATTTGAAAATGGAAATACTGATTTTACAAGAACCATCGAAGCGCTCGCAAATATCGGAAGCAACACCATTGCAGTTAGTGTAAAACTATGAAACATCGGTAAAAAGACTATGAAACGATCACTTTTTTTTACTATGAAACGATCATGAGCTCCAATTAAATTTGAAAAGATATTTTTATAGCTTATCATCGCGCCTTTTGGCTTGCCAGTAGTGCCTGAAGTGTAAATTATATGCATTAAATCATCTATTACCGGATACTTTGTGATACTAAGAGCGTATTTATGATTTAGAGTTTCTATAAAATTTATGTTTTTAACAAGGCCATTATTTTCATAGCCCTTGCTCATATCCTCTTTTGAAATTTGAGGAGTTGAAGTAAGATACGCGCTCTCGCCATACTCTTCGTCAGTGTCTATATATTCATCCTTTGAGGCACTTTGAAGTTTCTTTGGTATTGCTCCGATCCAGATTATCTTTCTTAAAATTTCAAGCTCATTTAATGCGATTAACTCTTTTGCAAGCGAGCTAGAAGCAAAAAGCACCTTTGCACCGCAATCATTTATGATATATTCAAACTCGTTTGCTTTTAAAAAAGTATTCATAGGCACTGCAATACCGCCTATTGCGGTTATCGCAAGGTATGAGATGATAAATTCTTTCGAGTTTGTAACCGCCATAGCTACTTTATCACCAAATTTTACTCCAGCAAGTTGCAAATAAGCTGCCACTTTATCGATATTTTGCTTTAATTCGCGATATTTTAGCTTCTCTTTTTCTTCAAAAAGAACTACTTGATTTGGATTTTCCTTTGCTACTTTGGTTAAAATTTCATAAAAATTATTATAAGAGTATCGCATTATTAACCCTAACTAAAATGTATATTTAAAAGTCGTACCAAGGATTTGGATCGTACCAGTATCAAATTCCCCTGACATTTTTGTAGCAATACTGTTGGTAATACCTGTCGCACGCTTCTTATCACGGTGTTGATAGACATATCCAAGTGCCATTTCAAGATTTGGTGTAAATTTATAATTTACCCCAAGAGAATACACCTTAGATGTAGTATTTGGAAGCTCTAAGCCAGTATGCTTACTACTTGTAATGTCTTCATCATAGGCAAAGCCAGCCATTAGTCTAAATTTTTCATTGACATCATAGGCAAGGCCTAGTCTATATGTATTTGTATCTTTTGCATTTTTTATGACTGGATCGTCCATGAATCTTGCAAAAGCTGGATGCGAGTGAGCTGGACCTTTATCCATGTATTCAAAGTCATAGCCTTTAAATTTAGACCAATACGTCCTCTCAAAAGCTAGTAAAAGAGTAAAGTCGCTAAATTTATAGCCAGCAGCAAGTACAAGCTGAGCAGGAAGTGGGATCTCAACTTTTGTTTTGCCATGATAGCTTATAGGAGATAGCGCTCCGTTAAAATCAGCATCTGTATGGCCTTTAAGTTCTAAATTTACATTTGAGCGGTAAGTAACAGCAAAGCTTAAATCCTCAATAGGTCTATAAGTAAGTGCAACATTATAGCCATAGCCCATACCATCGCCTTTTATCTCTCTGTAGCCTATTCGTCCAAAGTCACTTGCTATCTTACCTTTGGTGTAAACACCTCTAGCACCAAGAGCAACGGCGAGCTTATCGTTTATGCGGTAAGCTACGGTTGGATTTAGTTCAACAACTTGCAGCTTAAACCTTTTAGCGGTAAATGCGGTAGCTGGATCCTCCCATGATACACCAACAGCAGCAGGAACGGCAAGAGCTAAACCGAATTTCCAGTTTTCATAAATTTCTGGCGTTACAAAACTAAATGTACCAGCTAGTGAGTCAAATTTTTCTGACTTGTAGCTTTTGCCACTATCACTTTTAAACTCAAGCTTATTTATATGAAACCAGCCAAGGGTACCTTCTATGTGATGGCGTCCATCTAAAAACATCATATTTGCAGGGTTAAAATACGCCGCATCAGCCCCAAAACTAAAGGCTACGTTACTAGCAGCAAGACCTAAAGAATCAGCACTTTGCTCAGGAACTTTATAACCTCCAGCATTTAGCAAAGTAGATGTTGCAATAATGCTTAATAGCACTTTTTTCATAGTTTTTCCTTTTCGAAATTTCTTAAAATTTTTATCTCGTCTTCCCAGATACTCTCGTCAATCGTCTCTAATATTAAAGGAATTTCGCCTATTTTATCATCATTTATTATATTTTTAAAAGCACTAAATCCAAGCTCACCCTTGCCAAGACTCTCGTGCCTATCTTTTTTCGAGCCAAGCCCAAATTTTGCATCATTTAAATGCATGCCGGATAAAAATTTATAGCCGATGATCGCATCAAATTCCCCCATCGTCTTGGCATAGGCCTCTTTGCTTCTTAGATCATATCCAGCAGCAAATGCGTGACAGGTATCAAAGCAAACACCAACTCTGCTCTCATCGTCTACTCGCTCTATCAAATAAGCAATCTGCTTAAAACTAAAGCCTAAATTTGAACCTTGTGCAGCTGTATTTTCGATGACTAGCTTTACACCGCTTGTACGTTTAAGTGCCATGTTCATGCAGCTTGCGATATTATCTAAGCACTCTTTTTCGCTTATTTGTTTTAGATGTGAGCCTGGATGAAAATTTAAAAGCTCTAGCCCAAGCTTACTGGCGCGATCTATCTCATCTATAAAGGCTTCAAGCGACTTTGCTCTTGCATCCTCATCTGGATGGCCTAAATTTATCAAGTAGCTACTGTGCGGCAAAACATGCTTTGTGCTTATGCCAGAAATTTTTAGATTTTCTTTAAACTGCTCTATTTCACTGGCGCTTAGCTCTTTTGCATTCCACTGCCGTTGATTTTTTGTAAAAAGCGCAAAGGCATTTGCTCCTATTTTTGCAGCATTTAAAGGTGCATTAAACACACCCCCAGCCGCACTTACGTGAGCTCCGATGTATCTCATTTTAACTCTTTTATTATCACTCTTATTTTGTTTTTGCTATCTATAAATTTGACGTAGTTATCGCAAACCTCGTATTTTATAAAATATGAACTTAGATCTTGACTAAAACCACACTCCGTATTCACCAATCCTTTGCCATCATAAATCTTTTCTTTTTGCAAAATTTCTTCAAAAAGGCTCTCATAATGCGGGGCTAGAAAAAATTTCTCATTAAACTCAGTCTTATTAAAACAAGCGCTATTTATGCAAATTTTATCTCTTATGTTTATGTTTGCGGTGTTTACGCCAGAGCTATAAATTTGTAAATTTAGCTCATTTTTATATTTATGGAAAAATCCAACATCATTTATCTTTATCATCGGAGAAAATAAAGTAACTTGAAAAGCTTGTGAATTTTGCGGCGTTTTAGTAGCCACGCAACCTGTAAAAATAAAAACAGACAACAAAGTAAATAAAAAATTTTTCAAAAATTTTTCCTTATTAATCTAAAATTAAGTATAAAAGAAATATAATCCCAACTTCATAACCGACATGTGGCCCATTCGTCTAGCGGTTAGGACATCGCCCTTTCACGGCGGTAACACGAGTTCGAGTCTCGTATGGGTCACCACTTCTAAAAATCAAAATCTTATCCATATAAGCTTTAAAATATAGTTAATCTTAAATATTATTTTTAATTGTTATTTTAAATTTTTATTGAACCGCGCCGCTTTCAATTAAATGCGTTATTAAAATTTTAAAACCTAGAAAAATTAATATCGCTCCTCCCAAAAAGAGCGCCTTTTTCTCTAAAATTTCACCCATAAATTTACCTATATAAAAAGCAATCAAACTTAATGCAAAGCAGAATACACCGATGATGAGCGAGCTTTGAAAGATATTTATCTCTTCAAAGCTAAGTGTGACGCCAACGGCAAGAGCATCCACACTAGTAGCAAATGCTCCATATAAAATAGTCTTAAATCCTATCTTAAGATACTCACACTCCTCTTTGCTACAGGCCTCTTTAAACATTCTAAAACCAAGAAAACAGAGTATAAAAAATGCGACGAAATGATCAACCGAGCTTATAAATTTTGCAAAACTAACACCTAAAAGATAACCAAGAAGCGGCATAAGAAACTGAAAAAAGCCAAGCATAAAAGCAATAAATAAAATTTTATTAAGAGCTAAATTTTTATACCTTGCACCATTCGCCATATTTAGTGCCGCACTATCCATACTAAGAGCGAAGCTAAGAAGTAAAAGTTGCATAATCTTCCTTTAGAAAAAAGGGTGAATTCTAGTGCAAAAAGATTAAATTTATTTTAAGTGTTTAGATATTTTTTGTATGATTTTGCTCTAAATTTTAAAAAGGAGAGAAGATGAAAAGATCTCTTGTTGTTCTTTGTGGCGCGCTTGCTTTAAATTTACAAGCCGCAAGTATGGATGATATGATAAATAAAGGCGTCAAAATCGCTACTCACGCATCAAGCGACGACTATAAAAGCTTAGTTAGTGAAGCACTAAATGCCGCTGTTAGCGAGCTTTCAAAAGAGGGCTTTATAAACAACGCCACAGCTAAAATCCCGCTTCCAAAAAGCCTTGAGATGGCGTCAAATTTAGCCAAAAAAGTAGGCGGCGAAAAGTGGGCGCAGGATCTTAGCAAGTCGATAAACAATGCCGCGACCACGGCCGTGCCAAAGGCTGCTGAAATTTTTAGTGATAGCATAAAAAATATGAGCGAAGCAGATGTCAAAAAGCTCTTTAACGGCGGTAGTGACAGCGTTACGAAGTATTTAGAGAAAAGCTCAAGCCAAAAGCTAAAGGCGGCATTTGCGCCGATAATTGAAAAAATGATGAGTGATAATAGCTTCGCGACTGCCTATAATGGGCTAAATTCTTTCATCGGCAACTCAGCAAAAAACAACGAAACGATAAAATCAGTAAAGAGCCTAGCTAAAAATTTAGGTGCAAGCGAGTATGTACCAGATGACGGCGAGGATCTAAACGCCTATATCACAAGAAAGACGCTAGATGGACTATTTAACGTGATGAGCGAGAAGGAAAAGGGGCTAAGAAGCGGCTTTAGCCTAGATAGCGGCAAAAAGGTGCTAGACTCGATCTTTAAATGAAAAATTTAAGCGCGCAAAATAGAGCCGACATCGCACTCATCGTAGTTGCCATCGTTTGGGGCGCTACGTTTTTACCTATGGCAAACGCACTAAAAACAAATAGCGTCTTTGTCATGCTCTTTTGTAGATTTTTTATTTCCGCTATCTTTATGGGACTTATAGCATTTAAATTTTCTAAAATTTTTGATAAAAAAAGTGTGGTTTATGGCACTATCCTTGGCGTAGTTCTCTTTGGCTCATTTGTTGCTCAAACTTACGCTCTAAAACTTACTTTTAGCTCAAGTGTTGCCTTTATTACAGGGCTTGAGTGCGTAATAGTGCCTTTTATGACAGCACTCATTTTCAAAAATAAAATAACCATTTTTGCTATTTTTGGTGCATTTATTGCCATTTTTGGACTATGGCTTTTAAGTGGAGCCACTCTTGCCTTAGGAGCTGGCGAGGCACTTGCCCTACTTTGTGCCATATTTTACGCACTTTACACAAGCTTAAATGGCCACTTTGTAAGAAAATGTGAGCTTTATCTACTCGTATTTGTGGTATTTCTTACCGTCTCTTTACTCTCATTTGTCTTTGCATTTATTGAAGGTAGTGTGGTGCCAAATTACGATAGGGAATTTTTCATAGCGATATTTATCACGACGGTGATTGGCACCATATTTTGCTACTTTGTGCAAACGATCGCTCAAAGATATACAACGGCTAGTAAAGCAGCTTTATTTTTCTGCCTTGAGCCAGTCTCTGCTGGCTTTATCGGCTATTTTTTTGCTGGTGAAAAGCTAACTCTCATACAAATTTTTGGCGCGATCTTAATAATCTTTGGAGTTATTTTTAGTGAATTTGGTAAAAAATTTTTCTCTAGGTCAAAACTAGCTTAAAAGACAAAAAGCTTCATCTGCGACTCTATCTTTTCATCTATAAACTCGCCGTCAAATCTCTCTTTTAACATCGCTAAAACCACCTTTTCATCGTAGTTTTTAGCTCCATTTATCTCAAGGTGCCAGCAGATATTTTCAGCAGCTTCTTGCACGCTTCGCCTAGCAATCCTTGTCTCATTTAAAATTTCACTCTTATAGGTAATGCCTTGCTCATTTAGCCACGCTTCAAGTCTATTTACAACATTTTTTTGAGAGAGAGTGCGTCCAAATTTTTCAAAAAATGGCTCAATCAAATCAGAGCTTCTAGGCTTATCCCAGCCAAGGTAGAGTTTTTGCTTTGCGATACTATGAAATTTAGCAAAATCTTCATCGCTAGCAATCGCTGGACTCATTGTGCAAATAGCAATATCAAAGTACTTTGTAGGCTTAAATTCTCTCCACGAGCAAACCTCACTGGTTAAATTTGTCACGCCAAATCTTTTTGCATCTTCATTTAAAATTTCTATCATCTTTTCTGAGCTATCTATGCCAGTTACGCTTTTGGCGGTTTTGGATAAAAATATACTCCAAACGCCCGTACCACAGCCTATATCTAAAATTTCTTTGCCGTTAAAGTCTATCCCCCAAGCCAAGGCTTTGCCATAAATTTGCTGCTGAATAGCGCTGATCTTGCCGTCAAATCTTTGGTAGTTTGACGCCTTTTTATCCCATAAATTTTGCATTTTAGCTCCTCTTTTTGGTTATAATTTTAGCAAAAAAGGTCAAAAATGAGAGATTTTATATATCGCGTCATCATCCCGCCACAAGCCATAGATATGCACGGACATATGAATAATGTCTATTATTTCACTCTTATGCAAGAGGCTGCATTCGCACACTCTGCTGCGGTTGGCGACACGGTCGAGGCGCAGTATAAAAGGGGTGAAATTTGGCTCATTAGAAAAAATGAAGCCAAATATATAAAAAGCGTAAAATTAATGGATGAGATAGAAATCCACACTTACACGCAAGCTGAGGGCAAGGCGACTTCTTGTAGATACTTTGAGTTTAAAAAAGATGGCAAGCTAATAGCAACTGGCAAGACCGAGTTTGTTTACGTTGATCTAAAAACAAATCGCCCAAAAGCCATTCCAGCTGAGGTCATCGCTCTTTACTCGTGATCACACTCATCACAAACGCCTTTTATCACGGCGCTTTTTATATTTTTAGCGACGTTTAGATGGGGCATATCGATGTTTGTGACTTTATGACAGATATCGCAGATAAAGTACGCTTTTGCCTCATTTGCTAGTTCGTAGTAGCTTTTATGATTGTTTTCAGTTTTTATGACAAGGCCTTTTTTTTCAAAAATTTCTATGCTTCTATAAAAAGTGGTTTTATTTGCATTAAGGCTTTCTAAAATTTCATCATAACTTAATGGAGTTTTGGCATTTTGCAAAATTTCAACGAGCTTTATGCGAAAAGTAGTTGCCTTGATACTATGCTCTTCTAAGAAATTTCTTGCATTCATCCTTGCCCTTTTTATTTTTTGTATATTAACGCTAAAAGTTTTAAATTTCATTTAAAAAGCACTATATTTAGGCTTTTGTTCTTTAAGTTGCAACCAAGTTGCAATTTGCTAAACTTCCGCAATATTTTTTCAAATAAAGGAGAGATGGTGAGAAAGATTTTTGTTTTTTTAGCAGTTTGCGCTTTGTCGCTTTTTGCAAAGCCAGTTGTTACGACAAGTATATTGCCTACAAAATTTTTTGTTGAGCAGATCGCTGGTGATACACTAAGCGTAAATACAATGGTTGGCAAAGGTGCTGATCCGCACACTTATGAGCCAAAGCCAAAACAGATGAAGGAGCTTGAAAAGAGCGAACTTTACTTTGCTATTGGTATTGAATTTGAAGATACTTGGCTAGAGCGTTTTTCAAAATCTTTTAAAAATTTACGCATTATAAAAACACAAGAAGGTATCGAAAAGATAGCTATGAGCGATGAACACGAACACCATGAACATCACGAGCACAAGCACGAGGGCGAGCATAAACATGAGCATCACGAGCATCATGACCATGACCACGAAGCTAGCGAGCATCATCACCATCATCATGATGGCCTTGATCCGCACATTTGGCTTGATCCGGTTTTAGTAAAAACTCAAGCTGATAATATTGCCAAGGCATTAATAGAGAAATTCCCGCAAAATGCAAAGCTCTATGAGGAAAATTTAGCTAAATTTAAAGCTAATCTTGACGAGCTTGATAGCTTTATAAAAAATACTCTAAAAGATGTTAAAACTCGCGAATTTATCGTATATCACCCATCTTGGGGGTATTTTGCAAAACGTTATAATTTAGAGCAAATCGCTATCGAGATAGAGGGCAAAGAGCCAAAGCCAGCTGAGCTAAAAGAGCTCATCGAAGAGGCTAAAGAGCACGGCGTAAAAGTCATTTTCGTGGCTCCGCAGTTTCCAACAAAGGCTGCGAATTTAGTAGCAAAAGAGACTGGCTCAAAGGTTATAAGCATTGATCAGCTCCCAGAAAATTGGCTAGATGAGATGAAAAAAACAGCAGAAATTTTTGCTAAGAGTCTATAAAAAGAGTCTATAAAAGATGTTAGTACGCCTGATTGTCATTTGCTTATTTGCTATAAATGCCTTCGGGTGTGCTCTTTGCTCGCTTTATAGCCCAACCGCTCACGTGAGCGTAAAATTTGACTCAAACGAAAACAATATCACTACAATTGCTTTTTCATGGACATTTTCGCAAAATTTCTCAGAGCTTATGAGGCAAAATTTTGACCTAAATCAGGATGAAAAGATAGATGAAAGCGAGATCAAAAAGATCCGCTTAAATTTACTTGATTATCTTGTGCCAAGGCACTATTTAACGAATATTGAGTACTTTTACAAAGATGAAAATGCTACAAAGCTTGAGCTAAATTTAAAAAAGTATAAACTCTATTTTGATGAGGGCAGATTAAAATTTGATGTTAGTTTTAAGACAAATTTACTTATTAAAGATGGCTTTGTGGTGTCTGTCGAAATGGACGATAAAGAGGGATATTTTAATTTTAAATTTACACAAAACAACGCATTTTTGGTATCAGATCAGTTTTGGACGATACCAAATCCAAATGCAAATTTAATATTTTTTACATTTTCAAGTAAAGCTGCAGCCAAAGCTCATAACGAAAAGCCTGCATTAAAAGAGCTTCTAAAAGAGCCAAACTCAGTAAATTTTGAAGATGAAAATTTAAGCCAGATCGATAAGATCGATGAAGCTAAGTTTGATCTTGTTTCAAAAACAAGTCTAAATATGCTTGATAGATTAAAGCAAATTCTAAGAAATTTTGATCAAAAAAATCCGCTGACTCTGCTATTTTTAGCGCTCATATCATTTGGTTATGGCTTTTTGCATGCTGCATCTGCGGGACATGGCAAGGTGCTTACAAGCTCCTATTTTGCCGCAACTGGCGGAAGCTACGCCAAAGCCTTTTTCTTCTCTTTAAAGATCGGATTTTTACATGTTGTGGGTGCGTTTATTTTTGTGCTTGCTAGTTTTATGATATTGCGTGAGATCAGTAGCGATCTGACAAAAGATACAGCAAGCGTTACAACAGCATTTTCTGGCATTGTTATCTTTTTTGTAGCGATTTTTATGCTTTATAAAAAGGTCAAAATTTATCTTTCAAGCAAAAAAGAGTTAAATAAATTTTATATTTTTAGCTCAAGTTTAAGCCAAAATTTGAGTAAAAATACAAAATTTACTAGCGACTGTGGCTGTAATATCTGCATTACAAAAAAACCAAAAAACAAAGAAGAATGGCTGGTTGCGGCTGCTGCGGCACTTATTCCTTGTCCTGGCACGATACTTGTCTTTGTGCTAGCAAATGAGCTAGGCAGCTACTTTGCAGGCGTTATAAGTGGCCTATTTATGGCGCTTGGCATGAGCGCAGTGATATTTTTAGCGGCTGTTTTTGGGGCCAAGATAAATGAGAGCACAAACATTAAGTTAAAAAAGTTTAAAATCTATGCCGAATTTATGGCTCTTAGCGTTATGCTTTGGCTTGGGCTTTTTATTTTTACTACGACATTTACGCAAAAGAGTCTGTTTTGAAAGAAATTATAAAAATTAGAAATTTAAACTTTAGCTACGATAAGCAAGTGGTTTTAGAAGGTATCAATTTAGATTATAGTAGCGATGAGTTTTTAGCTATCATCGGTCCAAATGGTGGTGGCAAAAGCACGCTTTTAAAGCTTATCTTAGGACTACTTAAGCCTCAAAGTGGCGAGATAAAGCTCTTTGGAAAAGAGCCAAGTGAAGTCAGTAAATTTATAGGTTATGTGCCTCAAAATTTCCTCTCAAATCAAAGCTTTCCAATGATGGTTTTAGAAGTAGTTTTAATGGGGCTAATCGATAAAAAAATTTTTGGTTTTTACTCGCGAGATGAGAAACAAATGGCTCTTGGTGCCCTTGAGAAAGTTGGCATGAAAGAATTCGCAAGCGCTAGAATTGGTGAGCTAAGCGGTGGCCAAAGACAGCGTGTATATATCGCAAGAGCGCTTTGTGCAAATGCAAAGGTTCTCGTTTTAGACGAGCCAACAGCTAGTATCGACACAAAGGGCCAGGCTGAAATTTATGAAATTTTAAAAAATATAAATGCAAGCGGTGTTGGCGTAGTCTTGGTAAGTCACGATCTAAATATCGTACTAAATTATGCTACAAAAATCGCCTATGTGAGTAAAAATTTACATATTCATAAAACTCATGAAGATACCGCAAAAAGAGAATTTATAGAGCATTTGGCAAAATCTCATAGCCATTTTTGCGATGTCGAGATCGCACTTGGCGAATGTGAGTGCAAAATCAAAAGTAATGTTTTTAAGCTAAAGAGATAAAATGAGTGAAATTTTAGAGTTAAATTTTATGCAAAATGCCTTTATTGCTGGTATTTTAGTTAGTATCATTTGTGGGCTCATAGGATCGCTCGTTGTTATAAATAAAATGACTTTTATCGCTGGCGGCATCGCGCACGGAGCGTATGGCGGCATCGGACTTGCCTTTTTCTTCTCGCTTGAACCACTTCTTGGCGCTAGTATATTTTCACTCTTTTTAGCCCTTATAATCGCTACTATCACGCTAAAAGATAAAACCAACATCGACTCAGTTATCGGTGCTATTTGGGCATTTGGCATGGCTATTGGTATCATTTTTATCGATTTAACTCCGGGATACAATGCCGACCTTATGAGTTATCTCTTTGGCTCTATCTTAGCAGTAAGCGGGCAAGATATAACATTTATGAGTATTTTAGATATCTTATTTTTAGCACTCATTGCTCTTTTTTATCGTCAATTTGTAGCTATTAGCTTTGATGCAGAGTTTGCAAAGTTGCGCGGCGTAAATACAACATTTTTTCACTATTTATTAGTGTGCATGATGGCACTTTGTGTGGTGGCTACGATTCGTGTTGTTGGGCTGATTCTAGTCATCGCTCTTCTTACTATACCGCCATATTTAGCACAAATTTTTGCCAAAAGACTTGGACTGATGATGTTAATCTCCACTATCTTTTCAGTCGTTTTTTGTTTTAGCGGTCTATTTATTAGCTTTTATTTTAACCTAACAGGCGGAGCTAGCATAATCTTAGTTGCTTCACTTTGCTTTTTTGCTTTTTGTTTTAAATTTAAAAGCTTACGCCAGTAGCCCTTCTTAACTGATAAAGCGTCCAAAAGACGAAACAAATGGCTGTGAGATAGACACTAAAAAATAGAGCTAGCCATATAAATTTTATCTCAAGACCAAAATAAAAAACTACTGCGTAAAAAAGTGATCCTTGAAGTACGAATTGCCTAAATCCATTTAGCAAAAAGATGGCCACTGGGCGTTTTATGGCCTGAAGAGTGCTGCCTGAGACATTTATCGTGCCATAAGCTACGTAAGCAAGAGAATTTATACCAAGATAAAGCCCTGCTATTCCCAAAACTACCGGCGTATCATCAAAAATTCTTATCATATCTTCACCAAAAAATCTAATAAAAACACAAGCAAATGCACAATAAATAAGTAAAAAAAGAAGTGAAACTTTATAGCATTGTTTAGCTCTTTTAAAATTTTTAGCGCCATAGTTTCTTGAAACGATACTTAAAACTGCTGCGGCCATACCAATGGTCGGCAATACCAAAATTTGCTCTATCCTTAAAGCTATACCATATCCTGCTACGGCATTTACGCCATAGTAGCTTATAAATTTTAAAAGCACAAGTGAACCAAGCGACATCGATAGATAGTTCAAACAAGCTGGTAGAGCTTGCTTTGTAATCTTTGCCCAAATGCTAAAATTTGGCACAAAATAGCTTAAATTTCTTGGCTCGATCATCTTAGCTTTTTTAACTTTTACAAAAAGGTAGATCATGCCCAAAAGCTGAACACTAGCTGTTGCTAGAGCAAGTCCTTTTACACCAAGACCCAAAATGAATGCAAAAAAGTAGCAAAAAAATGCATTGATAAAAAGGCCATAAAATAGCCAATTGCGGTAACTTTTTGTATCTCCAAGTGCCACAAGCACGCCGTTTAGAGATTTGATAATCAAGAAAAATGGTGCAGCAAGAAAGATAACACCTGCGTAATCAAGCGCCTCTTTTAAATAGCGATGATCAGCTCCTAAAAAAGCGAGCAAATTCGGTGCTAAAAAATAGCCACAAAACCCCATAAAAATAGCAAATACTAGCACGAAGATAATTCCATTTGCTGCATAAAATTTAGCCATTTTTACTTTTCCTGCTCCAAGACTATTGCCTATTAGCGCAGTTAGTGCTGAGCCAAAACCAAGCCCAATGCCTACAATACTTAGATAAAGCAAAAAGCTCATAGCCATACCAGCTACGGCAAGAGTAGAAATTTTTGCTGCAAAAAATGTACCAGTAACGTTATAAAGAGTATTAAACATCATTGCGGTGCCAGCTGGAAGCGAAAGCGAAATGATGAGCTTATTTAGCGGGTCTTTTAGTAAATCCATGGTTTGATTTTACGTTTTTTATCTTTAAAATTTGTAAAGGATAAAAATCAATTAAATTTTAATAAAAAGCCATTGCCTATTTAGTAGAAGTTAAGATTTGATATCTTTTGGCAACGCATTAAATCTTAGAAAGCTTTTATTTTTATGTATATAAATTATTTGTATAAAAGAAAATTTGTATTTCTATCAGGCTTTGTTATATTAAAAATTTAGTAAGCCAAAAATCATAAAAAGCAAGGAAAATACCTTGCTAAATTTTATTTATATTTTATGCCCATGCCGCCAAATTTAAGCGTATTAGCTGTCTTGTTGTCGGTAGTACTTTCGATTAAGGCTTTAACATCTACTAAGCCTGGCAAGCCCCAAACTTGTTTGCAAAGACCGCCTGTTTTTATAGTTATTCCTATCTCACCAGTAGTATTATTTCCAGGACGTACTTCTAAACACTCATCATCTTTTGCTTTTACTGGTATTTTTACATTTGACATTTTTTTGACAGCTTCTTTAATATCCGAATCAGTAGCAAATTCACCTTGTGAAGTGTAGTAAGAACCCAAGTCCGAAATAAGTGTTTGTATATTTGAAGCAGTTTTTGATATCTCTGCATCATCCCTTGTTGCAGCTAGTTTTGGTATAGCAACCGCAGCTAATATACCCAATATAACGATCACGAAGATCAACTCAATCATCGTAAAGCCTTTTTTCATGACTTTCTCCTCCCTGAAATATAAATATTTTCTAAATCGAGCGAATTGTATCATAAATTTCAAAAAAACAATAAAATAATGTACTATATAAAAAATCAAAAATTTGCCGATATAAAAAAGAAAATTAAAATTTAGGGGCGTTATGAAGGGCGTTATACTTTGTCTATTTATCATCACGATTTCATTTTGTAAATATGAATCCTACAAACCTCTCACAGTAGTAAAATATAATGAAGAAAAGGCTCTGCTTGGCAAAAAACTCTTTTTTGACAAAAGACTAAGCCCAAATGAAAACTACTCTTGTCAAACTTGTCACAACTTGTATTGGAATTTAAGCGGAAGCAACCAAGATAGCATGGAAAAAGGCACTTTAAATCCTCCAACCATATTAAATGCTGCAGCAAACTATCTATTTTATAGCGATGCAAAGATTAGCAATTTAAAAGATCAAGTAAAAGAGTCTATAACCTCTAGAATAGAACTAAACTCGGATAACGACAAGATAGTGGATTCTGTAAATAACATCTCTGAGTACAAAATTTTATTTAAAAAAATTTATAATGACGGCATTAATTTTGATAACATTGCAGATGCAATAGCTGAGTTTGAAAAGGCAGTCTTAAGTGTTGATTCGCCATTTGATCGTTTTATATCAGGTGATAACAATGCCATAGATGATAGCGCAAAGAAAGGATTTGAGATATTCAATAATATAGGCTGTGCCGCTTGTCATAATGGTAGAAATTTGGGAGGAAATTTGACACAAGATATTGGCCGAGAAAGAATTTCTGCCTTAGATGCAAACAAAAGATTAAGAAGAGTGCCATCACTAAGAAATATTACAAAAACTGCTCCATATTTATCTCATGGAGAAATAAACGATCTAAAAGAGGCTATAAGCTTTATTGGTAACTACCAGCTAGGATACGTTCTTAGCAAAGATGAAATTGATGCTTTATACTCATTTTTTCTGACATTAAATGGTAAAAAGCCTAGGATACTAAATGAGTACTAAACGAATAAAAACCATACTTAGCGTCTTAACAGCTATATTTTTCATTAGTGCATTTTTTATATATAAAGCAAATATAGCTATTGGTGCA
Organism: Campylobacter concisus; assembly: GCF_003048575.1. NCBI lineage: Bacteria > Pseudomonadati > Campylobacterota > Epsilonproteobacteria > Campylobacterales > Campylobacteraceae > Campylobacter > Campylobacter concisus. Next base: position 79,471 of record NZ_PIRZ01000006.1, read on the forward strand.
GCTCATAAATTTGATGATGGAATTTTAAATCTAAAATTTATAGACAATGAGATAACTTTTTCTTTAAATAATATTTATGATATCTCAAACTACGACAAACTCAATGCTGACATAAATTCTTTTGATACAAATTTGAGCAACCTTTCAATGCTTAATGATGAGATGATGTTATTTCATAAAAATGAAATAACAAAAGACCTACAAAACATAAGAGATGTATTTATTAAAAAAGTATTTTTTACACAAAGATCAGCTTATGTAAACTCATCTATAGATTCTTATATCCAAATAAGTCAATATGAAATACAAAATCTCGCACTTTCAAATAAGCTTGAGCCTATATTTTATGCGATAAAAGGTGCTTTGATGCTTAGTCCTGAAGCAATAGATGATATTTCAAAGCAAATAAAAATGTATAAAAACGAGTATAAAGATAACCAAAAAGCTCAAAACGTATTAGACAAGATACTTTATGCAGCTCAAGCTACAAAAACATTACGTACAATCTCAAATAGTGTAAAAGAGCTACATCTTGATAATCTAATAGAAAATTTTAGAAACAAAATCCTAGAATTTCACTCTGATGAGGTGAATAAGGCAAAAATAGCTCAGAGAATTTGCTTGCTTACATTTATAATATTTTGTTCATTCGGTCTCTATCAAATTAAAATGGCCTCAGAGCGTTTAAGACAGATAAAACTCCTAAGAACGACAGTCGAAAACGATCATAGCTCTATTATCTATTGCGATAAATACAATAGAATTTCATACGTAAATAAAACCTTTGAAGAAAAAACTGGCTACAAGCTAAAAGAAGTAATAGGCAAAAACCCTAGAATACTAAAATCATATATGCACCCGCAAAGCTTTTATGAATCCATAAAAGAGGCTGTGCAAAAATCTCTACCTTGGGAGAGCGATGAGCTTATAAGCAGAACAAAAAACGGTAATTTTTTATATGAAAAGGTAAAATTTTCACCATTTTTCTTTAAAAATAAATTTGAGGGCTATATAGCGGTAAAACTTGATAGGACTAAAGAGACGCTAATACTAAATGAACTAACTCAAAAAAATGAACAAATAAAAATACAATCTTCAATCGATAAGCTAACAGGCTTTGGTAACTACTTTGCTTTAACTGAAATTTTAGACGCACAAAAAGATGGAGTGCTCATTTGCTTAAGCATTAAGAATTTTAAAATTTTAAGATTCTTTTATCAAACTAAGATTATCGATGCAATGCTAAAAGCAGTAGCTGATACACTAAAGCTTTGTATAGATACTTCTGAGATAAAAGCAAAGTTATTTAGATTTCAAGATGACGCATTTTATATATGGTATGAAGGCGATAATATCGTAAGAGATATTGAATATATAAGAGAATATTTTGGCTCAAATAGAATAAATGTCGCTATTGATGAAAAATTTGAAAACTTACCAGGCATAAAGATGGTATTTGGTGTTTCATTGCCAAACGATACACCACAAACTAACCGCCTAATGCAATCAGCCCTTGCAAATCAGCTCGCAATAGAAAATGGTAGCAATATTTACTACTATTTAGAAAATGACGCCATTGAGATGAAATATCACAAAAACCAGCTGGCAGTTCAACTAATCGAAGATGCGTTAGAAAACGATAGAGTCATAGTAGAAGCACAAGGTATCTTTAACTTAGAAGAAAATGAGACCGAAGCAAAGTATTATGAAGTTTTAGTTCGCATAATTGATCAAAATGGCAAGATACACTATCCGGGTGAATTTTTAGATATTGCCATGAAAACGCAGCTATATCCGCAAATAACCAAAAAAGTGATAAGCCTTGCGTTTGATCTTGCCAAGAGATATCCAGATTATATGTTCTCGATAAATTTATCAATTACCGATATTGCTGATGCTAGTATGAGAGAGCTTATAGAGAGCAAGCTAAACGAGTGCAAAGATCCTAATAAAATTTGCTTTGAAATGCTAGAGAGCGAAGAGCTTAGCGACTATGTTGCGGTAAATTCTTTCATAAAACGCGTCAAAGGCTATGGATGTAAAATTTCGATTGATGACTTTGGCTCAGGATACTCAAACTACTACCGAATTTTGGAGCTCGATATAGACACCATAAAGATAGATGGCTCGATAATCAAAAAGCTTCCATTTGACGAAAATGCTAGAGTTCTAGTAGAAACCATCGTAAGCTTTGCAAAAAAACAAGGCTACAAAATAGTAGCCGAGTTCGCAAGCTCAGAAGAAATTTTAAACCAAATCAAAAATTTTGGAATACCTTACGCACAAGGTTTCTTGCTGGGCAAGCCTCGCAGAATGGAATAGTGGCTAAATTTCTATATCTATCCCAACTGGGCAGTGATCGCTGCCTGTGATCTCTGGCAAGATAAATGCATCTTTTAGCCTATCTTTTAATCCTTGTGAAATGAAGAAATAATCAATCCTCCAGCCGACATTTTTTGCCCTTGCGTTAAAGCGGTAACTCCACCACGAATAAGCGTCCGTAATATCGCCATTTATAGATCTAAAGGTATCTATAAAGCCACTTTTTAGCACCTCATCTATCCATGCTCGTTCGATAGGCAAAAAGCCTGAAGTTTTAGAGTTTGCCTTTGGGTTTTTAAGGTCGATCTCGCGGTGAGCGGTATTTACATCGCCACAAAATATCACCTCTTTACCGCTTTTTACAAGTTCTTTGCAGTAAGCTAGAAATTTCTCGTAAAAGTCCATTTTATAGGCTAGGCGCTCGTCATCCTTTTGTCCGTTTGGAAAATAGATATTAAAAAGTACAATATCGCCAAATCTATGCTCCAAAACACGCCCCTCCGTGTCATCAAAGAAGGCTGCCTTTTGTGTAGAAATGTCAAAATTTGCTAGGCTCATCACACCAGAGTATCCGGCCCTCTCGCCTGAGTTTACGCTTATATCTTTAAAGCCAAGGTTATAAATTTCTTTTGGCACATCACTTTCTTTAACTTTAATCTCTTGAAGTGCCAGGAAATCAGGCTTTTGCTCCGTAAGCCATGCAAAACCATCTTTTGTTACAAGTGCTCTAAGGCCATTTACATTCCAGCTAATAAGTTTCAAATTTCATCCTTTTTTTAATTATAATTATGCCAAAAATCGCAAAAAGGAAAATTATGAGAAACCAGCCAGAGTATAAATTTTTTAAAAATTTTGGCTATGCAAGAGAGGGCTTGGCTGAAATTTTTAAAAATGAAAAGAGCTTTCGAATAGAAATTTATATATTTTTGGTAACTACGATCTCGCTATTTTTTTGGAATTTTGACCTTGTTTTTAATCTATTTTTGATCTTTAGCATGGCATTTGTGCTAGTTTGCGAGTGCCTAAACTCTGGCTTAGAGCGAGTAACTGATCTTGCAAGCCCAGACTATCACGCCCTAGCAAAGGCGGCAAAAGATGCAGGAAGTGCAGCTGTGATGATCGCAAATTTCTTATGTGGCGCGCTTTGGTGCGTGGCAATAGGATATAAAATTTGGAGCTAGTATGAATGAAGAAATTTATAAGGCAATAATTGGCGAGAAAAAGGTAGAAATTATAAATTTGCTAGTTAAAAGCTGTGATGAAAATGGCTTTATTATGCTTAAAATTTCAGACATTTGCGAAAAGCTAAATGTAAGCAAACCAACCGTGATAAGCACGTTTAAGTTGCTTGAAGAGAAGAAAATTTTTGAACGAGTAAAAAACGGAGTTTATAGATTTAAAAATTTATAGTGTCAAGCAAACGCCTGCCACCTCTTTCTAGCCGATAGTCTCAGCAGCGATTATGCAAAATGTCAAGCGGTCAGTTATCACAACTGACCCTAGACGGCTGGCTCCGTGAACGCCACCAGTGATCTCGCCAGCTGCATATAAATTTGGTATAGGTATAGCTGTTTGGGAGTTCATGACTTGGGCTTTTGTTTTGATATTTAGGCCGCTTTGCGTGGTAAACTTTTGACGTGCTACGCTCTGCTTAAAATGGCAGATAGACTATAAAAGTAAAAAAATAATATAAATTTTAGCTATAAAATTTTTAAGTAAATAGCTTTAAAAATATTCACTACGACTTCTTTAAATTTATAACTTGGCTGATAATTTTTAGAGTATTTTAGATTTTAGCTTAAGAATGAAATTTTGTTTAGAAGAACGGAGCAAAATTGCTCCGTAAATTATTTAACACCAACTATGATTTGAGTTGCTTTGATAATTGCAGTTACTTTATCTCCTGCTTTTAATGCTAGGCTGCTAACTGACTCTCTTGTGATGATAGCAGAAATTTTACTTCCATTTACATCGATAATAACTTCAGCATTTACAGCTCCGTCTTTTATCTCGCTAACAACACCTTTGATTTGGTTTGTTGCACTAAGCTTGATGCTGTCATCTTTTGAAACGATAACGCTTGAAGCTTTGAATAAAAATATAGCTTTTTTACCAACTTTAAGATCAAGACCTTTTTCACTATCAACCGTAACAGTTGCTTTTAGCACCTCACCGCCTGCAAGCTTAGCAGATATTAGCGAATTTACCGTACCTGTTCTTACCTCTGTGATCTCAACATTTAGTTGATTTCTTGCACTTATTGACATTTTGTCTCCTTCTTTTGAATTAAATTATGGTGAAATTGTAAGGTAAAATTATTAAGCAAAACTTAAAACCATTTATACAAAATTATAATATCAAAAATAAAAATTTTATACTTTTAAATGCCCTAGAAATCGCTATTTGAGAAATAAAATCTAAAAATTTAATTTATATTATTTTTAAAAAAAACGAGAAAAAATATTACTAACTACTACTTCTAAATATCTATTTTTATAAAATTCTTGTAAATTTGGCTTTAAAGTTTGGTAAATTTAAAAGTATTTTAAACTAAACTAATATTTTTAAGTAAAGAAATAAATTATAAAATTTGAAGTAAAAATTTGAAAATTTAAATACCAGCTTCTAGCATAGCTTCTGCTTGATAATGCGTAATAAGTGGCTCGACGATCTCGTCAAATAATCCCGCAGCCATAATCGCATCAAGGCGGTAAAGTGTTAAATTTATACGGTGATCGCTTATGCGGTTTTGCGGATAGTTGTATGTCCTTATCCTACCAGAACGATCTCCGGTGCCAACTTGGCTCTTTCGCTCACTAGTCTCTTTTGCAAGCCTCTCTTGCTCTTGAAGCTCATAAAGTCTAGCCTTTAGCACCTTCATCGCAGCTTCTTTGTTTTTGTGTTGGCTTTTACCATCTTGGTTTGTCACGACAAGGCCTGTTGGTATGTGTGTGATCCTAACTGCACTATCGGTTGTATTTACCGACTGGCCACCGTGGCCTGAGCTTCTCATAACATCGACTCTTATATCGTTTGGATTGATCTCAATCTCGCTATCTTCGACTTCTGGCATGATAGCCACAGTAACAGCCGAAGTGTGCACCCTGCCCTGGCTCTCGGTCTCTGGCACACGCTGAACTCTATGCGTGCCACCTTCAAATTTTAGCCTCGAGTAAGCACCTTTACCTTTTATAAGCACTATGATCTCTTTAAAGCCGCCAGTGTTACCCTCGCTTTGGCTAACGATCTCAAATTTATATCCTCGAAGCTCCGCATATCTAATGTAAGCATTAAAAAGATCTCCAACAAATAGTGCAGCCTCATCGCCACCAGTACCTGCGCGAATTTCTAAAAATATATTTTTATCATCGTTTGGATCTTTTGGAAGAAGTAAAATTTTGATCTCTTCTTCAAGCTTCTCTCTTGAAATTTCTAAATTTTTAAGCTCATCTTTTGCAAGCTCGCCAAGTTCAGTGTCCTCAAGCAGGGCTTTGTTCTCGTCGATGTCGTTTAGAATTTGTAGATATTTTTTTGCAGCAGTTGCGACTGGCTCGATAGATGATTGCTCTTTTGAGAGCTTTGTCATCTTTTCGATATCGTTTGCTATATTTGGATCGCTAAGAAGCGCAGAAATTTCATTATAGCGATCCAAAAATGGATGAAGTTTATCAGCAAACATTAAATTTTATAAGTTAAGCAGCTTTTAGAGTATTTACTAATTGTGCAAGGCGGCTAACACGGCGAGCAGCAGTTTGTTTCTTCAAAAAGCCTCTACTTACGAAGCTATGGATGCTTTTGTTAGCAACTTTTAAAGCTTCATTTGCAGCATTTAGATCTCTAGCTTCTACGGCTACACGCACTGCTTTTGTGATGTTTTTAAGTCTTGTGCGGTAAAATCTATTTCTTTCTGTTCTTTTTATAGTTTGTCTAGCTCTTTTTTCAGCAGATTTATGGTTTGCCATAATATACCTTTTTGAATAATTTTAGTCGGTGATTATATTAAAGATATAATAAATTTAACCTTAATTTAAGTCATCCTTAATGAAAGTAAAATTTTAGATTTTAAATTAGGTAATTTCTGATAAAATAGCACAATTTTATAATAAAAAGGATAAATTTATGAAACTATTTGGAACAGATGGTGTTCGTGGCAAGGCAGGCGAAAAGCTCTCAGCTCAAACATCTATGCGTCTTGCAATGGCAGCTGGAATTTATTTTAGAAAGACTTCAGCGACAAATGTGATTTTGGTTGGAAAAGATACTAGAAAGAGCGGCTATATGATCGAAACTGCCATCGTTGCGGGGCTAACTGCAGTTGGCTACAACGTCCTTCAAATAGGCCCTATGCCAACGCCTGCGATTGCATTTTTAACAGAAAATATGCGCTGTGACGCTGGCATAATGATAAGCGCCTCACACAACCCATACTACGATAACGGCATCAAATTTTTTGATAGCTTTGGCAACAAACTAGATGAAAAAATAGAAGCCGAGATAGAAAAAATTTTTTACGACGACGAGCTCATCGCAAACGCCCAAAAAACGATGACAGAGATCGGCGCAAACAAGAGGATCGATGATGTTATCGGCAGATATATCGTGCAGATCAAAAATTCATTCCCAAAAGAGCTAAATTTAAAGAATTTACGAGTAGTTTTAGACGTGGCAAACGGAGCTGCTTACAAGGTCGCACCAACTGTATTTAGCGAGCTTGGAGCTGATGTTATCGTCATAAACGACGAGCCAAATGGTAGCAACATTAACCAAAATTGTGGCGCGCTTCATCCAGAAGATCTAGCAAGCGAAGTAAAAAGGCTTCGTGCCGACATCGGCTTTGCATTTGACGGCGATGCTGATAGGCTTGTAGTAGTTGACGAAAACGGCGAAGTTGTGCATGGCGATGCGATACTTGGCTCGTTGGCTGCATTTTTGCACGAGCAAAAGGCGCTAAAAGGCGGAGCCATCGTGGCTACGGTAATGAGTAACGCCGCACTTGATGACTATCTAAAAGCTCATAAGATCAAATTACTTCGCTCAAACGTAGGCGATAAATACGTGCTTGAGATGATGAAAGAAAATGGCATAAATTTTGGCGGTGAGCAAAGCGGTCACGTGATATTTAACGACTACGCTAAAACTGGCGACGGCCTTGTTACCTCAATGCAAGTTGTTGCGATGATGCTTAAAAAAGGTAAAAAAGCTAGCGAAATTTTTGGTGAGCTAAAGCCATATCCACAAATTTTGCTAAATTTAAAGATCACAGAGAAAAAGCCGCTTGATAAGATAGAGGGGCTAAAAGAGCTTGAGGCTAGCCTCGCAAAAGAGGGCATAAGATCGCTATTTAGATACTCTGGCACTGAAAATTTGATCAGACTTTTGCTTGAAGGTAAAAATCAAACTTTAGTTGAAAAACGCATGGATGAAGTTGAGAAATTTTTTGTAAAAGCCCTAAATGCGTAAAAGCTTGGTTAAATTTTTCATAGCGTTTTTTATTATTTTTATCGTTGATCAAGCGATAAAAATGATATTTATAGATGGTTTTTCGTGGGAGGGCGAGTTTTTCTCGCTAGTGCTTACATATAATAAGGGCGTTGCATTTTCGATGTTTGCCTTTTTAGATGAGTGGCTGAAATTTATCCAGATCGCCCTCATTTTAGGCGTTTTTGTCTATCTAGTTGTTGAGAAAAAACTGCTTTGCTCGCATGCCATTTGGCTTGGAGCTTTGCTAGGAGCTGGTAGCTCAAATATCACAGATAGATTTATCCATGGCGGCGTCGTGGATTACGTCTTTTGGCACAAGTGGTTTAACTTTGCGGTCTTTAACTTCGCTGACGTGATAATCGATCTTTGCGTCGTGATGATACTTTGGCAAAGTTTTAGAAAAAGGAGAGAGAGTGGGAAATAATATCTACGTCGCATACGCTCTTTGGCTACTTACTGGCTGGCTTGGGGCGCATAGAATTTACCTTGGTAAATTTATCACTGGCTTTTTGATGATGGGACTATTTTTTATCGGTTACTCTTTGCAAATCATTCTCATTGGTTATTTATTCTTGGCTATTTGGGGCATTTGGTGGATCATCGATGCATTTTTAGTTGGCGCTTATGTCGAGAAAAATTTACAAAAAGTCGAGCTAAAAGAGAGACTAAAACTAAAAGATAAAGAAGAGGACTTAAAAAGGCTTTACGAGCTTTTTGAGAATGGTGCGATCAGCAAGGCTGAATTTGAAGCTAGAAAAGAGATACTTTTTAGATAAGGAGACGTTATGGCAGAATATTATCTTTACTTAAAATACCTCCACTATTTGTTTTTCATCTCGTGGATGGCAGTGCTGTTTTATCAGCCAAGGCTCTACGTTTATCACGTAGAAAACATGGATAAGCCAGACTTTGTAAAAGTGGTCGAAGTGATGGAGTATAAGATGTATCACTACATCGGTTGGGTCGCACTCATTGGCTCATTTTTCACTGGCATTTTGATACTTATCGCGATGCCTGATCTTATAAAAACTGGTCACATCCATGTTAAAATTTTGGTTGTCATCTTAATGGCTATCTATCACCTAGACCTTGGACGCTACATGAAGCAGCTCAAAGAAAAACGCTGTAACAAAAGTGGCATCTTCTTTAGAGCTTACAACGAAGTGCCAACTATCGCGATGCTTATCATTATCTGGGTCATGATAGTAAATCCATTTTAAGGGAATTTGATGAAGAAATTTTTAGCATTTATCGCTTTGCCAGCACTCTTGCTTGCAGCGACTCAATACTTTGAGCCGATGCAGATAAAATTTGACAATAGACTATATTCACTAGCATATTCAGCCAAGCCTGTGCCAAATTTATTCACACAGGAGTATTTGCTCCCTGGCGAGAAACTAGATAGTTTTAGTTATATGCTCTCGCTAAATACGCTTAAATTTGACGCTACGCCAGAGCAAGCAGTTGAGCAAAAAATAAATGATCTAAAAGAGCTAAAAGCAAAAGGGCTAAAAGTGGCTTATAAAAAGGGTCCGCTGGCAAATGAAATTTATCTTGATATCACGATATTTTCAAACCTAAATGGTGTGCCAACAGCTGAGCACTCGATATATCGCTACACCAAACAAGGCGGAAATTTAGTCCTTTTTACTATCCAAAGGCGTGCTTATAAAAAAGAGGGCATTCAAAGATTTGCTACAAATTTCACGATCGAGTCGCAAGATTTTAGCAAAAAAGCCCTAGCCACACCTTTTCCACAAATCATCAATAGATAGAAAAATTTTGAGTGTAAATTTAGCCTTTGCACTCAAATTTTAAAACCAGACTTAATAAATTTATCTAAAAATAAAACGAATAGTTATATGATAAGCAAAACTCAAAAAGGATAGCCTATGATACATAAAATTCTTATCGCAAATCGTGGTGAGATCGCAGTTAGGATAGTCAGAGCTTGTAGGGATTTACACATCCAAAGCGTAGGAATTTACACAGCACCAGACAGCGAATGCTTGCATGTAAGGATCGCTGATGAGGCCTATCAAGTGGGCGAAGATCCGATCAAAGGCTATCTTGATGCCAAAGCTATCGTAAAGCTTGCTAAAGAGTGCGGAGCTGACGCGATACACCCAGGATACGGCTTTTTAAGCGAAAACTACGAATTTGCAAAGGCGGTCGAGGACGCTGGGCTTATCTTTATCGGTCCAAAGGCTGAAGTGATAAGAAAAATGGGTGATAAAAATATCGCAAGATACCTAATGAAGAGAAACGGCATACCAATCGTTCCAGGTACAGAAAAGCTAAATGACGAGAGCATGGACGCCATAAAAGAGCACGCTAGACGTATCGGCTATCCAGTCATTTTAAAAGCAAGCGGTGGTGGTGGTGGACGTGGCATCAGAGAAGTTTGGCAAGAAGAAGATATGCAAGACGCCTTTGAGTCGTGTACTAGAGAGGCAAAGACCTACTTTAATAACGATGAAGTTTTTATGGAGAAGCTTGTCGTAAATCCTCGCCACATCGAGTTTCAAATTTTAGGCGATAACTACGGCAACATCATCCACCTTTGCGAGCGCGACTGCTCTATCCAAAGGCGCCACCAAAAGATCATCGAGATCGCACCATGCCCATCTATCAGCGAAAATTTAAGAAAGATCATGGGTGTAACCGCAGTGGCCGCTGCAAAGGCTGTGGGCTACTCAAATGTAGGAACGATCGAGTTTTTGCTAGATGACTACAATAACTTTTACTTCATGGAGATGAACACCCGTATCCAAGTGGAGCACGGCATCACTGAAGAGATCACAGGCCACGACCTAGTCGTTAGACAGATAAGGATCGCAGCTGGTGAAATTTTAGAGATCGAGCAAAGCGACATCAAACCACGAGGCTACGCGATAGAGGCAAGGATCACGGCTGAAAATGTCTGGGAGAATTTCATCCCAGCACCAGGCACGATCGAGGGCTACTACCCAGCCCTTGGCCCATCTGTGCGTGTCGATAGCCACGTCTATAAAGACTACACCATACCGCCATTTTATGACTCTTTGATCGCAAAGCTGATCGTAAAGGCGACTGATTACGACCTAGCGGTAAATAAGCTTGAAAGAGCGCTTGAAGAATTTACTATCGAGGGCGTGCGAACGATCATCCCATTTTTGCTAACGATCAGCAAAAGCAAGGAGTTTAGAAGAGGATTTTTCGATACTAGCTACGTTGAGAAAAACTTAAAAACTATCCTTGAAAATACCTACGACGACATGAATAAAGAGCCAAACGACGATCTAGAAGAAGTCATCGTAGAGGCGATAAAAAGATATAAAAAGAAGAGATAATTTTATCTCTCGCTACAGCTTTGGCGATAAATTTCGCCAAAGCTAAATCCTCGCGCAAACTGCGTACGTCTTAGCTCCGTCATTTGCCATGGTATAAAACCTGCTAGCGTCTACTAGCATGATCTACACCAAGCCTAAAATTCTCAAACTCTATCTCTTTTAAAAGCAAGCCATTTCTAGTGCTTATCAAAACTGGCTTATTTTTGTGGTTTGCGAGCAAAATTTGATCGCCAACTAAGAGAAAATGCTCCGTGCCACTTGTTTTAAATTTAAATATCACCTCGCCACTTTTGCCTCAACGGCATAGAGATGTCCGTTATTGCCAGCGGTGCCAAAGTAAAGCACACCCTCTCACGTAGGCAAACTAGCGTTTAGAGATATGCGCCAAGCTTTAGCCACCAGATAGTTTTACCTATTCTTGTACCATGTCTTTAGGCGGCATACCCTCATTTAATTTTTTTATCTTTTGCTCCACTTTTGAATGCTGCGCCGCTCAAAATTTCTTTACACTCCACTATAAGTGGCGAGCTCATGCACATGCGAAAGCCCTCAATCTCGTATGTTTTAGCGTCGTTATAAATCTCTTTTATGGGCTACGCGGCTTTACCAAGCCAATTTACCTCATCATTAATCCTTTATAACATCTCGCATTTAGTGATTGCTAGTTTTCTTAGTTATCTCTGCCAGCTTCTTAAATTTATGAAGATTGTGGTCTAAATTTGGCGACAAATGGGTCAAATTTAAAAGCTCCCTGAAATAAATTTGATAAAATTTGCCAAAATTTAGCAAATTAAAGGACTGATATGTTTTTAAAGCTAGATGAAATCGCTCAAAAGTTAGATCAAATTTTCTTGCCACTAGAGCAAGAGGGTATGACTGGCATGAGACTCTTGCTTCAAAATGATGTTAAAGCCACCGCACAAGCACTTAAAAACGCACAAGAAACTCTTGGCATAAATTTTCCAGCTAAATTTACAAAGCTTTTAAGCAAATTTGACCTTGGAAATTTTGAAATTTGCAATGTCAAATTCGGCTCTAGAGGTGACTATGCAAGCGAGATAGTACGGCTAAATAGCATAGATGAGTACGGCGGCAAATGGTGGCAAGGTGAAGCTCGCCCTTTAAATTTGATAGTCTTTGCCATGGGTGATCCGTGGATATTTTTGCTTGATTGCACAAGTGGCGCGGTCTATGCATGGCTCTTTGGAGATGAGGAGCTTTGCGGTAGATGCATCGCAAGCGACTTTGAGAAATTGTTCATAGCACTTGCTAGCATCGATATAGCAAGGCTAAATGAAGAAACTCTGCCATCAACCGAGCAAATCCTAAAATTTGTCCAAGCAGACGATAAAGTCCTTCTTTTCTGGCAAGAGATGGCATATGAAATTTAGCAAAATTAGGCTTCTTAGCCTAAAATCTCTTTTATAAATTTATCCCAGCGATCGAAACAAAAACCACTTTTTATAAATTTAGTTTCGATGTGTAACGCTCATTGCCTAAAATAAAAATATAAAAATAAATTTAAATAAAAATTTTTTCTAGGAGAGTTAATATTCAACTACGAAAATTTGACGAATAGGAGCCAAAATGAGCGAGTACATCGAAAAAACGATGGAGTGGATAAAAAAGACCAATCCGGGTCAAGGCGTCTTTGTCCAGGCTGCGACCGAGGTGCTAAACAGCCTCGAGCCGCTTATAAAAAGAGAAAGCAAGTACCAAAAACACGCGATCCTAGAGCGCATCGTGATACCCGAGCGCACGGTGATCTTTCGCGTCACGTACACGGGCGACGACGGTAGACCGCAGGTAAATAACGGCTACCGCGTACAGTTTAACTCAGCCGTGGGTCCCTATAAAGGCGGCATCAGACTGCATCCTAGCGTGGATCTTGGCGTGCTAAAATTTCTAGGATTTGAGCAAATTTTTAAAAACTCGCTCACGGGCGTAAATATCGGCGGCGCAAAAGGCGGCAGCACCTTTGATCCAAAAGGCAAGAGCGAGGGCGAGATAATGCGCTTTTGCCAAGCGTTTATGAGTGAGCTATACCGCCACATCGGCAACACCGTAGACGTACCGGCAGGCGATATCGGCGTGGGCGCGCGCGAGATCGGCTATATGTTTGGGCAGTATAAAAAACTCACGGGCAGATTTGACGGCATCCTAACTGGCAAAGGCCTAAACTGGGGCGGCAGCCTAGCGCGCACGGAGGCAACCGGATACGGACTGGTCTATTTTACGCAAAATATGCTAAAAAAAGCAGGACTGGGACTAGAGGGCAAAAAATGCAGCATAAGCGGTAGCGGAAACGTCGCCATATACACGGTAGAAAAGCTCTATCAAGTAGGCGCGCTGCCTATCACGGTTTCTGATTCAAACGGATACGTTTACGACGCAGAGGGCATCGATCTAGCCGTACTTAAAGAGCTAAAAGAAGTAAAACGCGCGCGCCTTAGCGAATACGTCAAATTTAGACCGAACGCAAAATACGTAAGCGTGAGCGAGTACAAAGAGGGCAGAAACGGCGTGTGGGACGTGCCGTGCGATGGAGCGTTTCCGTGCGCGACGCAAAACGAGCTTCACCTAGTCGACATCAAGACGCTCTACGCTAACGGCTGTCGCTTCGTGGCTGAGGGCGCAAATATGCCAAGCACGCTTGATGCGATAAATTTTATGCTAGCGCAAAAGGATTTTTACTTCGCTCCAGCAAAAGCAGCAAACGCTGGCGGTGTGGGAACAAGTGGTCTTGAGATGATGCAAAATGCTGGCATGACTTCGTGGAGTTTCGAGGAGGTCGATCGCAGACTTCATGGCATTATGAATCACATCTTTGAACTAAGCTACGAAACTAGTAAAGAGTTTGGCGATGAGGGCAACCTAGTGCTTGGCTCAAATATCGCGGGCTTTAGAAAAGTGGCCGATGCGATGATAGAGCAAGGGTATGTGTAGGGCTGATTTTGCTCTTATCTCTGTAAATTTACGTCCAAGTTAAATTTGGACGTAAATCAATATGAAATAAGTTTGGACTTTTAGCTAAAAGAGAGTTTGCTTTTTATATAGCAAATTTTACTGACAAACTATCAAATTTACGCTAGTTTGAAGTATTTTATGCAGCGTTCGTTTTGATAAATTCGTGGCGGTGTGATAGATGTGGATTTGAAGCTCGCCTAAATTTAAAATATTTACACTAAGTTGGCGAGCAGATTACTATTTTTAGAGCATTTAATAGAAATTTTGTCAAAAAAGCTGGCGTGGTAGCAAATGGTGGAGTGGCGAAATTTGTGAAACAAATTTGAAAGTTTTTGTCATGGATGCTTTTGCTTGATTGCACGAGTGGTATGTTTATGTGTGGCTGTTTAAAGATGAAGAAATTTGTAGCAAGCGCGTTGCGAGCGAGAAATTTTTATAGTGTTAGCTGGCATCGATATAGCAAGGCAAAATGAAGAAGTCCTTACAGAGAATGAGCAAACACTAAATTTTATCCAAGCAGATTATAGTGCATTTGATTTTTGCCAAGAAATGGCTTATAAAATTTAGTAAATTTATGCTCATCCAGCCTAAATTCTCTTTTATAAATTTAAACTATAAACAAGCGAATTTTTTAGCAAATTTATACAGCTACTAGGCGAAATTTAACTTAAAATGTTAAGCGCAAGTACCATAAACTTAAAAATTCACAAGAAGTTATCAAATTTACTCTTTCAGGCGAGCTCTTGCCTAGTCGAATTTCAGCAAAGCACCCATGTAATGGTTGGCAGAAAAAGGATGGAGCAAATTCTAGTAAGTAAAAATTAAAATTTGCTCCATTTAATCCACGAACAAGCAAATTTCTCGTCAAATTTGGTCGCCACATAAAACCAAGAGTAGTCAAAGCTTTTTGTAAAAAGTATTATTAAAGCAATATCCCATTACCAAATTTAGCTAGATATTAGGCAAAATTTAGCTTAAAAACACTCACGCAAGCATTAAAAATTTGTAAGCTCGCAAGAAAGTCGATTTGCCTAGATTATTTTCAGCATAACACCCATGCGAACGATAACAAAGCGGGCAAATTCCAGCAAGTAAAGACAAAAATTTACTAAATTTAAACCACATCCAAATTTTGCCTATCAAATTTAACCATAAGGTATATCAACCCTGCAAACGCCTTTGCGTAAATTTAACACATATAAAAATGATAGAATTTTTGAGAAATAGTTATTTGTGAGTTTTTGTATTAAAAATTTAATAAAAAAGAGCAAGCCTTAGCCTGCTCTTTGTGAAAATTTAACCCTTTTTTGGAGTTACAAGCATATTTACATAACGACCTTCTATTATAGGCTCTTTGTCGCGATCAGCTTCATTTTTTATCATTTCCCAGACCTTCTCAAGCATAGCTACACCAGCTTCTGGAGTACTCATCTCGCGACCCTTTAAAAAGACACGAAATTTAACGTGTTTGCCATCTTGCAAAAACTCGCTTGCGTGTTTAACCTTGTAGTTTATATCGTTTTGGGCGATCTTGACAGAGAGTTTTATCTCTTTTATCTCGATGGTTTTTTGCTTTTTCTTGGCCTCTTTTTGCTTTTTCTCTTGCTGATAACGGAATTTACCATAGTCCATTATCTTGCAAACTGGTGGCTTCGCATCTGGTGCTATAAGCACCAGGTCAAGCCCAAGCCTATTTGAGATCTCTAAAGCCTCATCTCTTGAGATGACACCATACGCAGTGCCATCATCTCCTACACATCTTACCTCTCTCGCCCTTATGTCCTCATTGAGCAATACTTCATTTTCCTTACTCAAAAATGTACCTCACTAAGTTTCTCCTTCGTTAAATTTATAAATTCCGCCAAGCTCATATCGCTCTGCGTTCTAGCCTGTCTGTCGCGCAATGCAACGCTCTTATTCGCTACTTCGTTGTCTCCTAGCACGACTATCATAGGCACCCTTTGTTTTTCTGCCGTTCTTATTCTTTTATTTAAACTCTCATTTTTACTTGCGATCTCGCTATCGACGTTAATCTTTCTTAGCTCGCGTGAAATTTCTTTTGCGTAGTCTAAATGCGCGTCGCTAATCGGCACGATGACGACTTGCGTAGGAGCGATGAAAAATGGCAACTCACCAGCAGTGTGCTCAAGTAAAATTCCTATAAATCTCTCAAAACTGCCAAGCAAGGCTCTGTGAAGCATTACAGGGCGCTGTCTTTCGTTGTTTGCATCGATGTAGCCTAGATCAAAGCGCTCTGGTAGGTTAAAGTCCACTTGGATAGTGCCACACTGCCATTTTCGCTTTAGCGCGTCAGTGATTTTAATGTCAATCTTTGGTCCATAAAATGCGCCACCGCCCTCGTCGATGCCGTATTTAAAGCCATTTTCATCAAGGGCTTCTTTTAGTGCTTTGGTCGCAGTTTCCCAAATTTCATCGCCACCGATCGCTTTGGCTGGCTTGGTTGAAATTTCCATCTCGTAGTTAAAGCCAAAATTCTCCATTATCTTGCCGGCGAATTTTAAAATTTCTAGGATATTTTCTTTGATCTGGCTTGGCATACAAAAGATATGCGAGTCATCTTGCGCAAATTCTCGAACCCTGAAAAGTCCGTGAAGTACACCGCTTTTTTCGTGACGATGCACCACACCGTACTCGAAAAATTTAAGCGGTAGATCGCGGTAAGACCTGATGTCGCTTTGATAAACCTTGATGTGACCAACGCAGTTCATCGGCTTTATGCCATACTCCACGTCGTCAATAGTCGTAAAGTACATATTTTCTTTATAGTTTGCGTAGTGGCCGCTCTTTTTCCACACGTCAGCTTTTAAAAGCTCTGGCCCACGCACTGGCTCGTAGCCACGGTCGCGGTGAGCTTTGTATAAAATTTGCTCTAGTTTTGATCTCAAGCGTCCGCCGTATGGTAGCCAGATCGGTAGGCCGCCACCCACTTCGTCGTCAAATGTAAATAGCTTCATCTCGACGCCAAGCTTTCTGTGGTCGCGCTTTTTAGCCTCTTCGATGATGCGGATGTGCTCTTTTAGGCTCTCTTTGTCTGCATATGCTGTGCCGTAAACCCTTGTTAGCATCTCGCGATTCTCATCACCGCCAAGATATGCCCCAGCTACGCGTGTAAGCTTAAAAAATCTTAAAAATTTAGTATTTGGCAGGTGTGGTCCACGGCAAAGATCTTCAAAATCGCCTTGCGAGTAACTACTCACTTCGCCATCTGGAATTCTTTTTAGGACCTCTTGTTTTAGATCGTCATCTTTAAATTTATCGCTCATATTAGCTTTAGTTGAGCAGGTTTTGACGATGTCAAATTTCTTCTCAGCAAGCTCTTTCATCTTATCTTCGATCGCTGCTAGATCGCTCTCGCCTAGCTTCGTGCCCTCATCATCAACTCTAAAATCATAATAAAATCCATCTTCTACGTTTGGTCCGACAAAAAATTTCGCCTTTGGATAGAGTGATTTGATAGCTTGTGCCATGAGGTGTGCACAGGAGTGTCTGATAACGTGTAGTGCCTCTTTTGAGTTGTCAAAATAGATAGGCTCAGCACTACTTTCGCGCCCTGCGATACTTTGAGTATCGACTATTTCGCCATTTAGTTTGTATGCGATGATATCGCTCATTGTTTTTCCTTATATCAAATTGTCTTTTTTACGATAAAAGAACGATTAAGGATTTTATCAAAATGGGCTTTAAGCTAAACTTAATATTTGCTAAGCAAATTTTTATAAATTCTTTTTAAATTTTAATAAATTCGAGCTAAAATTTTTGGATTATTAAATATATATTTTTATATAAAATTATAAAAATACCTAAATTTAGCATATTTTATTTATATAATTTATTATATTTTAAGATTATCGCTGATAATATTTGCCACTGAAATGAATTTAGCAATTTCTCGTCTTTGCATTACTAAAATTCATTTTTCTCCCGACAATATTTAGTGCTAGGAAGTGGTTAGCCTAGCACTTTTCTTCTCTAAATTTAACAAGCACCGGCTTTACTATCCTAGCGTAGTCTTTTGCATTTAGGACAACTGATCTATTAAGAAGCCCTGCATTAAAGGCGATCTCATCGTTTCGCTCAAGCAAACTCTCATCCACGACAAGGTGTAAATTTTTATGAAAACTAAATGGCGGAACCGAGCCAAATACGCAATCAGCCAAGGCCGTAACCTCGTCTGGGCTAGCAAGGCTCGCTCTTTTGCCATCAAATTTTTGAGCAAGCGCGTCAAGGTCCGCTTGCTCGTCAGCTGGCAAGACAGCAAGCAAGTAAATTTTACCAACCTTCATCACTGGCTTTTCGTCATCTAGCAAGTAGGCATTTAACACATTTTCATCTTTAAAAATTTGCCCAAATTTCTCCTCATCTACGCCTTTTATAGAGCATACCAGCGCCTTTGCGCCCTGGCTCATCTTCGTGCCCCTTATCTTAGCGACCTCCTCTGAAGTCCTCACACTCTCATGCTCTATCACCCTAAATTTAGCCCCATTTTTGCTAAGAAGGTCATGGATTTTATTAAAAATTTGCTCAGACACCGCTCTTTCCTTTGGATAAATTTAGTTAAAATTATACCGCTAAAACCAAAAAAGGGCAGGAAAATGCAGATAAATTTAGATGACGTAAAGATCGAACCAAGCTGGAAAGAGATGCTAAAAGATGAGTTTTTGAGTGAAAATTTCGCCAAGATCAAAGAGAATTTCTTAAAAGCAAAGAGCGCTGGCGTCGTCTATCCACCAAGTGGGCTTATATTTAACGCATTTAACCTAACGCCATTTCACGCCGTAAAGGTTGTCATTTTAGGACAAGACCCCTACCACGGCGCCAACCAAGCCATGGGGTTAAGTTTTTCTGTACCTAGTGGTGTAAGGGTCCCGCCAAGTCTTGTAAATATCTACAAAGAAATTTACGCTGATCTTGGCATAAAAGAGCCAAATAGTGGCGATCTCACAAAATGGGCAAAGCAAGGCGTGCTGCTTCTAAACTCAACTTTAAGCGTTAGCGCTGGAGCGGCAAATTCCCACGCAAGCTTTGGCTGGCAGGGCTTTACGGATGCTGTAATAAAAAAAGTTAGCCAAAATTTACAAAACGTAGTTTTCATGCTTTGGGGCAATCCAGCTAGAGCCAAAGCACCGCTAATAGACGCTAGCAAGCACCTCATCTTAGAAGCAGCCCACCCAAGTCCGCTAGCTCGTGGCGCATTTTTTGGCTGCCGTCACTTCTCAAAGGCAAATATCTACCTAGCAAATCACGGTAAAACGCCGATAGACTGGGATCTAAATGTAAAAATTTGATCTATTTTTTTAGATCATTTAAAAGTTTGTTTGTCTCTTCAAGCTTTCTTTTGCAAAATTTCTCATCTTTGTTTTGTAAAATTATGGCTTCTTGGCCGCTTTGTCTTTGTTTAAACTCATCAAATTTAAGCTCAAAAAGCCTTAGCTCCTTTTCATCATTTGCAAGTCGCTTGCTCTCTTTGGCATAAAGCTCGTCAAGATATAGCCTACTTTGCTTGATATATTCATTGCAAACATCGTTTGCATGGACTAAATTTACACCCAGCAAAAGGGCAAAAATAGCTATTTTTTTCATGTTTTTCCTTGAAATTTTTGCGTTATACTAGCCTTTAAGCACTTAAATTTTAAAATACTTTTTCAAAAAAAGGATAAAAAATGAGACGAAAAGATAGAGAGCTAAGCCGTGAAGATGGCTTAAAAATCATAGATGAATGTGAATATGCAGTAATTTCATGCGTGGATGATGAGGGAGAAATTTTTAGCGTACCGGTCTCGCCTGTTAGAGTTGGTGAAAGCATTTTTATACACGGAGCTACCGCTGGCTGTAAGGCAAAACTACTTCAAAATGGACGAAAAGTAGAGTTTGTCTGCGTTAGTTTTAACAAAGTCCCACATCTAAATGATAGCGAGCTAGAGGCGATAAAAGACGACGGTAAAGCGCTTGGCGGCAAGGTCTTTACGACTGAGTATAAAAGCGCCATCGCAAAAACGAGAGCCTACGAGGTGACAGATGAAGCCAAAAGATATGAAATTTTAAAAATTCTCAGCCAAAAATATACCGCCTACGCGATGAGCACTTTTGACGTGGCGGCCGAGTATGGGCTAAAGATCATGAAAATTTATGAGCTAAAGATAGAGAGCCTTAGTGCAAAGGCTAAAATTTTGCCAAAACCAGCAAAGTAAAGGATGAAATTTGAGCTCACTTGCACTGATGTTTAGACCAAAAAGCTTAGATGAAATTTGCGGACAAAAGGCGGTTAAGGCGGCATTTTTAAAATTTATAGCCTCTAGCAAAATCCCGCATTCCATCTTTTATGGTCCAGCAGGCTGTGGCAAGACGAGCTTTGCAAGAGCAGTAGCAAGCGGAGCAAACTACGACTTTTACGAGTTTGATGGCGGAAATTTAAGGATAGATGACTTTCGCAAAATTTTAAAAAACTACGAAAACGCCTTAAATAAGCCACTCTTTTTCATAGACGAGATCCACCGCCTAAGCAAAACCCAACAAGAAGCACTGCTAATTCCCATGGAAAACTACAAGGCCCTAGTCATCGGAGCTAGCACGGAAAATCCCTTTTTCACGCTAAGCTCAGGCATCAGAAGTCGCTCGATGCTCTTTGAGTTTAGGCCGCTTAGCAGTAGCGATTTTGAGGAGCTTCTTGGCAAGATCAGAGAGCAAATTTCATTTAGCATTGATGAGGAGGCAAAGGAGTATCTTTTTAAAAGTAGTGGTGGCGATGCAAGAGCTATGCTAAATTTACTCGAATTTGCCATCACGCTTGATGAAAATGTGAGCTTAGAAAATTTAAAAACACTTCGCCAAAACGCCCTAAAAGAAGGGGCAAAAGAGGACGACACGCACTACGAGCTAGCAAGCGCTTTTATAAAAAGTCTGCGTGGAAGCGACGAAAACGCCGTCATATACTATCTTGCAAGGCTCATAGACTCTGGCGAGAGTGCGGACTTCATCGCTAGAAGGATGGCGATATTTGCCAGCGAAGACATCGGCAACGCAAACCCAAATGCGCTAAATTTAGCCGCCAGCACACTAAGTGCGGTAAAAGAGATAGGCTTTCCAGAGGCTAGGATTATACTTGCTCAGTGCGCCATCTATCTAGCCAGCTCGCCAAAGTCAAACTCCAGCTACAATGCTATAAATGCCGCCCTAAAATACGTGCAGAGCGAAGAAATTTTAAAAATCCCACCATATCTAAAAAATCACACAAAAGAGAGCAAAGACTACCTTTATCCGCATGATTTTGGCGGCTGGGTCGAGCAAAAATATCTAGAAAAACCGCTCGTTTTTTACAAAAGCAAGGGCATAGGCTTTGAAAAAACACTAAATGAGTGGCTAGAGAAAATAAAATCTAAGGGCTAAATTTTAGGCTTTACTCTGTCAGATTTATTTATGGCAAGTATAAGAGTAAATTTTAAAAGGAATGCAGATGAACAAGCAAAATTTAGCGTACATCGCAAATTTAAAGATAGAAGACGTGCCTTGGAGTAGATTAACAACAGCTTATGGCAGAGCAAGCGGATTTCCAGAAATTTTTAAACAACTTTGGGAAGCGATCGGCGAGAAAAATTTAACGCAGAGCGTGACTACCGACAAGTCAAACAGTGGACAAAATATGGCAAATCCAGCAAATAACAATGAAGCAAAATTTAACGCCAAAGCTACTTTTAACGTGCTTTATAAGATTTTTAGCAAAACTAATAGCCAAATACGTTTTGCCAAGCTATGCCCACGCAGGAAAAATAGCGAATTGTTTGTAAAAGCCTTCTAAAAAACAAAAACCTAATTTTAAAATCCAAAAATCAAGAAATAATTTTAGTCCTCATAAGCCGTCTTTGCGGAATAAATTTAGAAATTATCAATCAAAAAAACGCCTTATAACACGAAAAATTTGTCGTAAAATCTAGCTATCAAAAACACGCTTGCCACGAGTAAGCCGAAAACTAGCGCGAAATTTTAAACCAAGCTAAAAAATTTTTCTTATTTATTTTAATTTTATATTTTTTTAAATATACTCGCTCTCTAAACTACACCAATGAAAGTCAAGAAAATGCCTACAAATTTTGCTGAAATTTTAAATAATTGTGTTGAAAGTATAAATTCATTTCTTTGGGGTCCATACTTCCTTATTACCCTACTTTGCGGCACTGGACTATTTTTTACTATTAGGCTTGGGTTTGTTCAAATTTTTAAGTTTAAAATGGGCCTAAGAGAGCTTTTTGGGAATTTCTCACTTCACGGCGAAGCTGCTGGCAAGGCCGGTATGAGCCAGTTTCAAGCGGTCGCAACCGCAATCGCCGCACAAGTTGGCACTGGCAATCTAGTAGGTGCGACAACAGCTCTTATCATGGGCGGTCCTGGAGCGATATTTTGGATGTGGTGCGCTGCATTTTTAGGCATGGCTACAAATTTTGCTGAAATTTGCCTAGCTCAAATTTACCGCACAAAAGATGATAGCGGGCACACGATAGGCGGTCCGGCATTTTATATAAGTCGTGGATTAAAGGGAAAATGGGCAAAAATTTTAGCTGGATTTTTCGCTATCGCTATTATCATCGCACTTGGCTTTATCGGCAATATGGTGCAAGCAAACTCGATCTCAGACGGCTTTAAAGGTGCCTTTGGTATACCTCAGTGGATAACTGGAGCTTTTTTAGCAATCGTCTGCGCAGTCATCTTTATAGGCGGCGTAAAGGCGATCGCAAGAGTGGCTGAAAAGATCGTGCCTTTGATGGCTTTACTTTATGTAGGTGTTGGACTAATCATTATCGCTTTAAATTTTCACGAAATTCCAGATGCAGTTTTGCTTATCTACAAAGCAGCGTTTGATCCTTCAGCTGCGTGGGGTGGAGCTACTGGAGCCAGCATAGCAGCTGCGATGAGATACGGAATAGCAAGGGGTCTTTTTAGCAACGAAGCTGGCATGGGCTCGACTCCGCACGCACACGCTGCTGCAAACGTCAAACACCCAGTCGATCAAGCAGTACTTGGTATAATGAGCGTATTTGTAGATACATTTATCGTGCTAAATATCACGGTTTTTGTAGTGCTTACTGCAAATGTTATTAGCTTTGAAAACGGTAAGGCAGTCTTTACAGGTATCACCTTGGTGCAAGAAGCCTTCTCATCGCATATCTTTGGTAAGGTTGGCGGATATAGTTTCGTAGCTGTTTGCCTATTTTTCTTTGCATTCACAACGATTCTTGGATGGTACTATTTTGCTGAGATCAACGTAAGATACCTTCTTGGGGCAAAAGCGGTCAGAGCTTTTCAAATTTTAGTAGTCGTTTTTGTATTTTTGGGAAGCTTGCAAAAAGTTGATTTTGTCTGGAGCCTAGCAGATATGTTTAATGGCTTGATGGTCGTACCAAATTTAATTGCCATCATCATTTTAAGCCCTATCGTGGCAAAACTTTTAAAAGATCACGATGCTGGCAAAGAGTATGATGTGAAAGATTATTTGAAATAAATCTTTACCACATCTTTAGAAAAATTACTAACAATTAATTTTTGAATCTCTTGTTTAGGATATTTTATTAGAAGTGGTGGCCCCGAATGGACTCGAACCATCGACCACTACCATGTCAAGGTAGTGCTCTACCAACTGAGCTACGGGACCAAAGATTTGGGATTATATTTTATTTTATATTTTATTTAGCTTAATTCTTTAGTAATTAAATTTGTTTATAAGCAGTAAATGTAATGGATAAATTTAGAATTAGCTAACGCTTGCTTCGCAGTTATTGGTAAAGATAAAAACTACCCGGTCAATATCGGCAACTCACACGTCATCATAAAGACTC
The DNA here is from genome assembly GCF_003048575.1 of Campylobacter concisus. Classification (NCBI taxonomy): domain Bacteria; kingdom Pseudomonadati; phylum Campylobacterota; class Epsilonproteobacteria; order Campylobacterales; family Campylobacteraceae; genus Campylobacter; species Campylobacter concisus. Next base: position 103,418 of record NZ_PIRZ01000006.1, read on the forward strand.
CTTGATAGCGATAAAGAGCTAAAATGTGTAAGCTACCGCCATGATGTAGGACATGGTGCTAGCTTTGGAAATTATCTTGAATACTGGAAGCTAACATATAAAAATTTACAAAGAGAATATCTAGAGTAAAAGATTGATGCTAAAAATTCTTCAAAGGTGAGTATAAACCTACAAAAGATGAATAGGAATTTTTAAAACAAAAGGCTGATAAGAATAATACAAAATCAGTTAGTGGACTAACGGGGTAGAAGTCTAGCCTAGAAAAAACTAGTGAGCTTGTCTTGGTTTTATTATTTAAATCACGATAAGTTTGCTAAAATCCAGTCAATATAAAATTTTAAATTAAAAACCTAAAAATGGCAATGTGCTATTTCCCAATAATAATCTTTGCAAGTCTTTCATTCTTTTCATTTATATTAAATTTTACTTCAGCTATTTTTCTGCTTTCTATACCCATTTGGACTATCATTTCTGGATTTTGTATAAAATAAATCATCTTTTGTGCCAAAATTTTACTATCAAATGGTGGCACCAAGAATCCATTTACTCCATCTTCAACAGTTTCTCTACATCCTACGCTATTTGTGGTTATTACTGCCCTTCCTATTGCCATGGCTTCCTGCGTACTTCTTGGCACACCTTCTCTGTAATACGAAGGCAAGATAAAAATGGAACTATTCACTATCCGTTCTTTTATATCATTTACGAAGCCAGGATATATAACTACGCCACTATCAAGATAAGTTTTTAGCTCTTCTTGCGTTAATCCAAATGGATTGTGCTCATCAAAACCACCAAATATATAAAACTTTACATCTTTATATTTTTCTTTTACGATTTTAGCTGCCTCTAAATACTCAAATATTCCCTTTTCTGCAAGAAGTCTTGCTATAAAAATAAAACTTATAGGATCAGTAGGTGCTTTAGTATATGAGAATTTATCAAGATCAACACCTATACCACCTAATATATTTATGGACTTTACTTTTATATTGTATCTATCAATCAAATCCTTTTTATCGTCATTATTTAAAAATATAAGCTCATCAAGAGATGGTAGTGAAATTTTATATAAAAGAACTTGTATAGTTTTTATAATTTTTGCCTTTTTTGTTTGCCCATTTTTATGAGCTGTAAAAGCTCCGCCAAGCCCTTCTATCATGCCTACTATTCGTGGCACTCTTGCTATTTTTGCGGCTATAGTTGCAAAAATAACTGGCTTAACAAAAAAAGAAAAAACCGCATCTGGCCTATGCTGCCTAAATAGCTTAACCAAATCATATGTAGCAATGAGATCTTTAAATGGGTTTAGCCCTTTTGCATTTAAAGTGTGGTCAAGCGGTGTTGCACCCAATGAGATTATTTTTTTTCTACTTTCTTCATTGTAGTCACTAACTAAACAGTAGACATCATGCCCTTTTGATACAAGTAGTTTTATAAACTCTTCTCTGAAATTTATCATCATAGACGAGACATTACCGATTATAAAAATTTTCATAGCAACTCCAATCATATGAATCTAAAAATTTCTAAGCCTAATAAATACTTTTTTTGCAAAAACAAAAATTTGCGGAAACCCTATAAAAACAGTACTATATAAAATTTTATAGATTATATTTCTATTGATTTGAAAAACATATTTTATATTATTTGCTTCTGGGCATATAGCATTTATTTGTTTTTTAAAATCGCTTTCAGAATAATCCAAAGTAAATTTTAAAATAGTAGGAATGTGAAATTTAAAATATTCATCAAAAAGATCTTTTTGTATCAAAAATTTCTTTACAGCTATGCTAAAATCAGCAAAATCACCAAGGGCTTTTTTATTATTTGAAAAACTACTAGAAAGTGAATTAGGATTTGTCCTGTAGTGATAAAATGGTTTTGCAACGTGAGTAATTTTTTTTGCCCAATAAAAAAGCTGTAAATTTACAAAACTATCTTCGCAGTGTGAAAAATGTGGAAATTCAACATTTTCATAAAGCTCTCTTTTAACCAATTTATCGCACATGGAAACAGAAATTTCATGAGATAAAATAGCTTTCACAAAGTCCAAATTAGACTTTGGATGATTTTTTGTATAAAAAAAACTTTTTGCGATACTTTTTTTATTAAATTCTTTAATATAGTCAAAACAAACTATGTCTGCATCACTTTTTCTAGCTTCACTAATCAAAGAACTTACCATATCTTTATCGACCCAGTCGTCACTATCTACATGTAAAATGTATTTTCCACTTGATATTTTCAACCCACTTTTTCTAGCTTGCGGTAAGCCTTCATTTTTTATTTTATTAATAATTTTTACATGGCTTTTTCTATTTGGGTATCTTTCAATAATGTCCTTCAAAATTTTCATAGAACTATCTGGAGTGCAATCATTTACAAAAATATACTCTATATTGTTATAGTCTTGCTCTAAAAGCGTAGTTGCACACTTTTCTATATATTTCTCCACATTGTAAATAGGAACTATTATAGAAACATCGTAGTCTTTCATTTATATATCTTTATAATTTTCTAAAATTTTTAATAAGTCTTAAAATAAATAGGACGGTTTGTAAAAATTTATTTTCGCCCATCGCCACCTGAACTCTGTAAAATTCACAAAGAGTTCCTAATATATCAATACTACTAACTCCATCATTTGAAAATTTACCGACAACACTTTTTACAACTTTTATCTTTGCTCCATAATTTGCAGCAGTTAGTACAAATAGCTGATCTGCTGCTATTGGAAATTTTCTTGAATAGTAACCAAGTTTTTGATGAAGACTTGTGCGGTATATTGAGCCTACAGCATGCCCAGAGATATAATGAGCTTGTGCCTTTAGCCATCTTGGCCCACTATTTGGCTCGATTTTGCCATTATTAGTATCAATACAAGCTGTTACTATGTCTACACCATCCCCCATGGCTTTCTTATAATCTTGAATAGCATTTGGATAAAGCTCATCATCAGCACCGATAACAAGATAGAATTCTCCATTACAAGCTTTTATGCCTCTATTTAAAGCATCATAAATCCCAAAGTCTTCGCCCGAAATTACTTTTATATTTATCCCATGCGTATTTTTTAAAATTTCTAAAGTCTTATCGCTAGACGCTCCATCAGAAATGATCCACTCAAAATCTTTATCGACTTGCTCTTGCAGACTTTTTATTAATCTAGGTAAGAATTTTTCTACATTATAAGTTGCGGTAATTACACTAAGTCTTGTGGGTCTTTCTTCATAATTTTTATAGTAGATATCTTTATTCATTGTTACGCCCTAGTAAGTTAAAGCTTCTCTACAAATTGAAGAGTAAATATTTGCAAATTTTTTTGTCCTTGCTTCTAATGGCTCTACATTACTCTCATTTTCTATCTTATAAAATTTTAGTACTTCTTTTAAAGACTCAATACTATCCCTTTCAAAAAAAACTGCGTTTGGATATTGTTCTTTATGCACATCCAAATCAGACAAGATCATATTTTTTCCTACACTTTTACACTCTTCAACTGTAGAGCTCCAACCCTCAAACAAAGATGGATTTATCACCGCTTTTGAGAATTTAATTAATGCAAAAACATCTTCATAATCCACAAGACCCAAAAGTTTTATATTATCTTCAAGATTATTTGATTTTATAAATCCCCTTGTATCATCAATATATGTTTTATTTCTATAATCACCTAGATACCCAGTACAAACAATATTAATCTCAATGCTATCTTTTTTTAATTCACCAATGGCCTCAAATATCATCATGTGATTTTTATGCTTCCAAAATTGATTTGGTATATAAAAAAAATCATCTTTTATTTCATACTTTTGCAATAACAAACTTTTATCATGTTCGTCTAGTTCAAAATATCTACTATTTGGTTGCGAAACAAATTGCAAAACTCTTGCCTTGTCTTCATAATTAGGTGCAAATTTTTTCATATCTTTTAATGCATCAAAACTACTAAGAACAATTAGATCACTATCTCTTATTAACTTTAAAAAATTATTATTCCTATTTTGTATCTCTTTTTCAGAAAACATTTGAGGTAAATGAATATGTTGAAAATCAGGTATCCAATTTATAGTTTTTACATTTTTTAAATTTGTTATAGCTGCATGAGAAAGTATTTGTATATTATGTTTTTTAAGGATATTTTCGAGCAAAATATTTGTTTTAAATATTTTTTGTTCTATTTTACTAAGAAACCATTTTATACTTTTTCTGTCAAATACGCTATCTTCTATTACAGTTGCATATTCTTGAAACATTCTTTTTGTTTCTATATCTATTTTTTTACCAACAAAAACAAATACTTCAAGCTCTTTTTTTTCTACAGAATTTATAGCAAAAAGCAAGTTTTTAAAATAGTTTAATCCGCCCATCCATTCTTTTGACACACTACCTATAAATCCAACTTTAATCATCCAGTCCCTTTATCCACTCTACATAGTTTATTATCTCTTGTTTTAAATTTTTATCCGCCTTAAAACCATTTTTTTCTAGCTTGTGTGTATCCGCCCAGTAGTATATTGGATTTCCTACATTTGCTTGATTATTAAATTTTATATTAATATTTGGATTTACTAGATTTCTTATCATTTCTACTACATCTTTTATGGTATGCTTTACACCAGTTCCGCCGTTTATGATATAAAATTTCTCATCTTTTTTTAACAACATATCAACTAAACGCAAAACATCACTTATGTGTATAAAATCCCTTGTCTCCTTCCCCGTACCCCAAAAGACGGCCTCATCACTACTATCTAATATTTTTTGGCAAGCATCCCAAAGCAACTGCTTCTTAAGACCATTTCCGTATACTGAAAAGAGTCTTATTATAGAAATATTTAAACCAAATTTTTCACTATAGCTCTGACATAGATCCTCGGCTATTTTTTTATGATACCCATAAGGAGAAACTGGTCTTCCGAAATACTCTTCTACGATCGGCTTATCCTCACATTCGCCATGTACTGCTGGACTTGATGGGTAGATAAGATGGGAATTATTGTTATACACCCTTATATATTCTAAAACTTCAAGTGTACCATTTACTGTTTTTTTAAAATCTTCGTATGGGCATTTAACAGAAAAACCAACAGAGCCACTACCGCCACAATGCACTATAACATCAAAAACTTGTTCAAATTCTAAAATTGCCTTTATCGACACATCATCCTTTTTCCAGTAGTCAAGCCCAATCTCTTTCGACTCTTCTATAGACAGTCCACCATGTCCTATACCATATGTCTGATATCCTAGAGTTTTAAAATGATGTGCTACGTTCGAACCCAAAAAACCCTTGGCTCCAGTAATTAATATTTTTTTCAAAACAAATCACCTTTATTTTTTCCACATGCAACAAATGGAATGATAACATTTGGAAAATTTTGTTTTAATTTATTTGCATACTCCTCTTCTGTTGGAATCAATGAATCATTGTTGAAATCATATTCGTCTATTCCTACCCATTTTCCAGCACCAAAGTCATATCTTTTTATAACTTTACAAGGACTCCCAACAGCAACACTAAAAGGTGGTATGTCTTTGTTAACCAAACTTCCAGCACCTACTATAGAGCCTCTACCTATTGTTAAATTTCCAATAACACTCACTCCAGCGCCTAGCCATACATTGGTTTCAATAATAATTTTTTTTTCCATAGTTGTTCCAGTAGCAATATATGGTATAAAAGGATTTTTAAAAATATGGTCGCTTCCCATAAATTTACAATCAATGCCACTCATAAAATAATCTGATACTTTTATTAATAATCCTGAGCTAAAAAAATTCCTTCTGCCAATATAACAGTTGCTGCCAATTATAATATGCTTATTGTCTCCCAACCTTTTATTTACATTTATCCAAGTGTATTCGCTGATACCAGTATTATTCCCTATTAAGATATTTTTCCAGCCTGTTACATGCACTGTCTTATCAATATATGTATTTTTGCCTATATCTTTTTTATGAAAGAGTAATTGTGCCTTAGAAAATAGTATTAATAAAATCTGTTTTTGTTTTTGAGATAAATGTTTTTTTAGTTTATTTATTATTTTTCTTTTTATGCTTATTTTATTTTTTTCTCTTAATATGCTAGACACTACATTTCTATTTACTGTTTTTTCAACAATATCTTTTGTAAAACTAGGATAAAAATTTACTAGTTCGTCCTCATGTTCCGAGAAAGAACAGTGAGTTCCACTTCCATCAAACCCAATATTTTTCACTAACTTCTTAGCAGGATATAGTGTAAGTCCATTTTGTTTAAATACACACAGATACCAATAAATCGCCCACGAATCTATTTTATCATTGATCTGCATCTTAGTTATGCTGATATAATCATAAGAATCATCGAAGTTAAAAAGATTTTTTTCTTGTATTGAGCTACTGACAATTTGCTCCAAATCCTTTTTATCTCGTTTGAATTGTTGCCATCTATCCACCCAAGTACCCCAGCTCCAAGAGCTAGTAAGTTTCAAAAAATAGCTACTTTCGATATCCGATATATTATCAGTAAAAGAATACCCAGTAACACTGTATACTTTGTCCTCATTTTTATAAATTTCCAACGCCTCGTTCATAAATTTTAAAAAATTTGGACTTGTTATTAAGTCATCTTCAAGAACAATTATTTTGCCATATTCATTTACAATTTTTGTAACACCGTCTATGATACTATTTGCAAGACCATAGTTTTTTTCTCTTTCAATGATTGTAATATTTTTAAATCCGTTTATACTTTTTATATATTCTCTTACCTCTGCTACTTTTTGTTTTGACCCTTCGTTTTTAGCCGCATCAGAATATATAAAAAGATCACTCTTATTTGAAATTTCATTTTTTTGCAAAGCCTCTATGGTCTGCTTTGTATGATCTAATCTATTATAGACAAATAGCACTATTGGTGCTAAATTATACGATTTTATATCACTTTGTTGCATTATTGCCAGCCCCAAATTTTTTAATTGCTTTTTCCCAAATATATGGTGTTAAATTCTTCCAAGAATTTTCAGCCAACACATAGCTATTTGTATTTTTATTTGCTATATTCGAAATTTGTCTTTGAAGCTCAGGTGGATTGTCTATCAAGCTAGATTCCATAAAGCCTTTTTCATGAACCGTATCCAAAAACCATTCCTTTAAATCGCCCTGCATCCAATCAACTATTGGAGAGTTAAATCCTACCTTAGACTTTCTCCATGTTATCTCTTTTGGCATATAAGGATCCATAGCATCTCTTATGAGCTTTTTTGTATAGCCATTTCCAAATTTACTAGAATACGGCAAAGAGGTTACAAAAGAGACGATCCTATGATCCATAAAAGGCATCCTTATCTCTACGCTATTTGTCATAGAATACCTATCATAATTCCTAAGCAAGGTTGGCAATATCGTTTCATGAAAAATTATATATAGTTGCTGAGAAAAGCTATCAAGTTTTTTAAAATTTTTATGGTTGGCATCTTTTGACCTAATTTCTTTTCCAAAAAATATTTTTGCTATTTTCTTTATCATAAATTTAACATATATATTGAAATTACTATTCCTATCAAACTGTGTTCCATTACCCAATGTCTCTTGATAGGTATTAAGTATGTCAATACTATTTTTTATCGAAAATTTACTATTCCATAAGGCTTCAACTAAATGCCCATAGCCACTAAAAAGCTCATCTGCTCCATGCCCATCTAATGTCACTGTCGTTCCATATTTTTTTACAGCTCCATATGTAGCCATCATTGGTATCGGGCTAGTTATATATAAATCCTCAAACATATAAAAATATTTTTCTAGGTTATCCCAATATTTAAGAGGCTCAATGTTTATATAAGTAGCTTCAATTCCTATATGATCAACAACCATTTTTGCAAAATGCGATTCATCAAGTGGAGTACCTGGGAAAGATGCAACAAAAGCATGTTGCCAGTCATTCTTGCCATAATCAACATTAGACTTTGACAGATGAGCCATAGCTGAAATAGTTGCACTACTATCAAGTCCTCCACTAAGGGCTGTTCCTATAGGAACATCTGCTCTCATCCTAATCTTACAAGCATCCAAAAATAGCTCCCTAAAACGCTCTACTTGAGCATCATATGTTTTGGGTGGGTCCACAATATTATCAAGCGTGTTCCAGTATCTTTTTGTAACCAAATTTCCATTTTTATAAATTCCATTATGTCCAAAAGGAAATCTTTTAATTCCATCTATCAAACATTTTTCGGTTGCTTCATAGGAAAAAATATTATTTTTCATCCAATGAAAATCTTGTGATGGTCTTATTTCTTTTAAAAATGGATAGATAGCCTTCATTTCTGAGGCAAATATAAATTTACCATCAGTCATGGCATAAAAAAGTGGTTTTTTGCCAAATCTATCTCTGGATAAAAAAAGCTCTTTTTTTTGACTATCCCATATAGCAAAAGCCCACATTCCATTAAATTTTAAGACACACTCTTCACCCCACTCTATATAAGAATAAAGCAAAACTTCTGTGTCTGATGATGAACAAAATGTATGCCCTTTTACTTCTAGCTCTTTTTTAATTTCCAAAAAATTATATATCTCACCATTAAAAATTACACAATATCTTTTTGTTTTATCATACATTGGTTGATGAGCATCGTTTGACAAATCCACAATAGCTAGTCTTCTATGTCCCAATGTAATACTATTTTCAATTGTTTCTATCCCGAAACCATCAGGACCTCTATGCTCTAATCTATTCAAGGCATTTTTAAATTCGGTTCCATTTGATGATGGTATTGTTCCTAATATTCCACACATATATTTTTAAAGATCCTTCACATAATTACTTTATAGACCAATACAGATATTAAATCATAAGACTACAAAAACCTATCTTTTTTAAAACTACTATTTATAAAAATACAGTATTAATAGTCTCTGTAAAGATAGAGTAGCCGTATTGATTTAAATGATCAGCTATTTTATTGTTTTCAATTTCACTAAAACTATTTCCTAAAATTTCTATCAAAACTATTTTTGGTTTGTATTTTTCAAAGTTATTTGATCTTAAAACCATAAGATCCAGTCCTTCAACGTCTACCGATAAAAAATCTATATCCTGGTTTTTGCAAATTTCTTTTAAGAATATCCTCAAGTATTGTATTTTCAATATCTTTTGTAAATTTTATAAAATAATTTTCTTTCTCATGCTCTACTGCTAACTCCTTTGAAAAGGTATTTAAAGCAGGTTCATTAGAGGCGTAATAGGTTAAAATTTGTTTTTTATCAGATATTGGCCTTTCTATATTCATATCTCTTGGACGAAATTTATCAAAAGCAATTATACTATATTAATACCCCTCCATCCTTTTTTATAAAAATAATATATTTGAAGAACGCTTGGGATGATGAGTACCCACATCTACATAAAACCAAATTTTATTCTACGAATAATCTTTCCAAAATTATATCTTCACTCTCTTGTGAATATGATTTTGTTGCATATCCATCTAAATTATTATTTCCAAACTCAATAATTTTTCTTTTAATGTTTTAGGTAAAATTTTTTTAAGTATTTGTTGTAGCAATATTTATTCTCCACTATATTTGATAGCTGATACAGAAAAAATAGGCTGTATGTTATCAATTGGTTTGAATCTAAAATTTCTTGTTATAAATACAGAAGTCACATTTATAGGGCCGAAGCCATGAAAATCAATCTCCAAGAAGTCTAGTTTTTCTCTTAAATATTTTAACATTTCTCTGAGCCAATCAATAATTATCTAATACTGCAATACCTACACGTCAGATTGATAATTTAAGTATTTTTTAATTAGATTTGAACATTGAGGTCTTCTAATACCATCTATTATAACTATATCAAATTTTCGGTATTATGTAGCATCCGCACAAGACTTTCATCCTAAAATCCGCTAAGATTCAGTCTATTATAGCATATCGTAAAGGATTTATATGGCTGAATCTCACGTAATATTGGCTCTAGTTAGTAAGTATTCTAAACTTTGATGGAATATCAAATATCATCAGAATATAATCTCAAAAATAAAGTCTGAGCTTGAAACGATAGATAAGGCTATCGCGATATTTGACCCTAGCTATAAGACCACCTTTATTCAGGCTAAAAAGGATTAGTAATGCTTCATACTTTCCTCACGGAGAATTAAATCGTAGGATTATAGAGTGTTTAAAGATAAAGCCTAGCACTGTAAATGAAATAGCCGAGTATGTTTTTAAAGATGAAAAAGTAGATGACGCCCTCATCGCCAAATATAAGCAAAACATATCCTCTTTAATTTCAAAGCTTATAAAAAGAGGAACTATCTCGTTATTTACCGACAACGGAGTAAAATTTTATAAAATAGCTTCCTAAGCTCCAAGCCTTTCGGCTACTCGTTTGTTTCCTTGCCAGTAACCGCAAAATTCATTAGATATTGAGTTATCGGCTAAACATCTCGATAAAATATCGTCCATTATAGCTTTATTATCTAGCCTTCTTGTGTCCTCCCTATAAGCTATTTCGTTGGCATAGTTTGATAAATATAGCGTTCCTAGCCATGGCATTGACCGTATTGTAAGCGTCTAAATCTAGCGTTAAAGCTTTCGCTTTGGTTATTATTCTCTCCGTTCATACCGCTATATTCTATTTGGTGATTTACTCTTTTTAAATCGTAATGAGCCAGCAAATCGTCGTAAGCCGAGTTTTCATCGGTATGAATTTCGCTGTTTGGCGCAATATGAGATTTGGCGATAGCGTTTATATTTACGTTATTCTCGCTTTTTAGAATAAAGGTCTTAGTCTTACTAGCTCCGCTTCCAAATAGATTTCTCTCTCGTAAAGATATGATAACTCGTTTATTAGGTTTAAAAGCCTTGCGTCTATCTATTCTATCGTTTATATTATTAGCGGGCTTTATATAGTTTCCGACGTATACTCCGTCCATCTCGACTATGCCGCTAAATTTATTTCCGCTATTACTAGTCATAAGGCTTTCTCTTATTTTATGAGATAAGACCCAAGCCGTTTTATATTGAACGTCTAAACCTCTACTAAGCTGTAAGGCTGAAATTCCTTTAGTAGCATTGGAGAATATAACGATAGCAAGAAGGATAACTTTAAAATCAAGCTTATGAGAGTGAAATATCGTTCCGCTTGTAACGCTAAAAGTATGAAAGCAATCCTTGCAACGATACTGTAAGTCTACTTTCTATAAAATAATGAGATGAAGCGCTTCCGCAAGTCGGACAAACGGGATTACCCTTGTTGCTACTCCAACGAATCGACTTAAAATACTCGTAACACTCATTCTCGCTCATACTAGCTATCTTTCTAACCGAGATTGTTCTAGCTTTAGATGAGAGAAGGAAGTGTTGAGATATTTTTAAACCTTTATATGTGTTTTTATTTCTAAAATATGTATTATACATAAATTTTGCTTAAAATACTATAAGTTATTTACCTAAATATACTTGCTTTTAAATTAAGAAAAATTGTATAATACGCTAATATATAATTAAGGCACATAATGAATTACGATGAGTTTTTATTAAGGTTAAAAGAAGCTGGAATAGATAGAGATGAATTTACCGAGCTTACTAAGACCAATAAGCTAACAATGAATGGTTGGGCTACTACTAGACAAGGTAGAAAAACGCCTGAATGGGTTGATAGCTGGATTAATTTATATCTTTCAAATAGAGACAAGGATATAATTATAAGAGAATTAAAAAAATAAAAATAATTATTAAGAAGCATACACTTTAACAAAGATATTATAGACACTAAAAATGAAAAAAATCACGACTTATACCGACATAAACGGATTTCACAAATATTGGGGAAAAAGCCTCTCGAATACTATGAATATTTTATAGATACACTAACCACCCAAGGCGATACGGTATTAGAGCTTTTTTAGGAAGCTCAAACGTAATATCTATTTTAGACGATACGAGAAAGTTCATCGATATAGATATAAATCCTTTTTCTAAAATATCTGCCGATTTCTTAATAAATTTACCGACACAAGCCGAATATAAAAAGCTGTTGTTCGTTTAGAAAACACGATTAAAAATAGAATCAATAATAGCTATACAGATTCGCAAAATAACATAGTGACGCATTATATATGGCAAGATAAAAAAATCTCTGAAGTTTGGATAAAAAATGCTGGCAAAAAGCAAGTAATTGCTGCCGCCCAAAAAAATATGAATGCCTTAAATAAATATAACGAATATAAGACTAAATACTTAAATGACATCACGTTTTTCAATAATAACAAAATTAACGTTAATTCTAGTATGACTATATATGATTTTTTTACAAAAAAGGGCACTTTATAACATAGATATATTGTTAGACGAAATCCATCTATTTAAAGATTAAAACATCAAAAGAGCTTTGCTTTTAACCGTTACTTCAGCTATCGGTCAGATGAGCAATATGGTTTTTGTGATTAATAGAAACGGTAAGCGAGAAGTGGGCAGTTGGGTTATAGGCTTTTGGCTTCCAAAAGAGCATTTCGAGATAAATGTGTGGAACTGTTTTATTAATAAGGCTAAAAAATTATTAAAAATCTACCCAATGTTCATAAAGTTTATAGCAACATTGAGATTTACAACGAAAGCTGTTTGAAAAAGATGAAAGATATTTCAAGCGATAGCGTAAAGCTCATTATTGCCGATCCACCACACTCTAATCGAATTCCATACTTGGAATTATCTGAAATATTTAATTCCGTACTAGGGTGCAAAAGCAATTTTGAGGACGAAATTATCGTATCAAACACTAACGAAAGAGATAAAAATATTCATAAGTATACAAATGATATGATAAGTTTTTTTACGAAACAGAACGTATTTTAAAAACGGATGGTCTTTTGGTGCTATTTTTTAATGCAAGCAATGAAAAAGATTGGAATTTTATTAAAAAAGTATACCAAAATAAAATACTATACTATTTAGGTTGTGCTCCAATGGAATATTCCGTCAAATCGGTCGTTCAGTCAAATAGAAAAGGGGCGTTAACCAAAGATTATATGTTGTTCTTTTCAAAAAATAATCAAGTACCCGAAGCTATAAAAAAGTAAAACTTTTTAACGATTCTTTAACTCCCTTTAATATACAATACCCATAAAGATTTATGTTATGGCTGAGAGGTAAATATTATGTCGACTAAATTTGAATATTGGATAAACTCTTTAAAGAAAACAACCTCCAAGAATTTAAAAAAGAAAATCCAAAATCTATTAAATGGTTAAAAACAAAAGCAATTTCAAGAAAAGAACTTTTGTGTGATTTTATAAATTTTATAGGTGCTAAAATAAATATTAAAGAAAATAAAGGCAATAGTCTTTTTAAGCTAGTATACGAATCTACTTTTTTGGATGATAAAAATTAATAAATTTTTAAAAAATAAACATCTTGAAAAAATAAGAAGATTGCCTATTGATGACGTTAAAAACGAGCTTTATAAACTGGAGACTTATAGATGGAGAGGAGACCATACAAATTCACTAGATAAATTTATTATTAAATATTATGTTAAAGAATTTTATAAATTTGAAGAGCTGGAAAATAAACTAAAAACATCAATTTTATATACAGTGTCTGGTTATCTATATAACAATTGGTATAACTAATGGAGCAGTTATTTAATAGAAAATCTATTTTGTGAACACGATAGTGTTATTCCAGCATCTGGTCAAATAAAAAATGTCGACTTTTTTATAAACAATACCCCAGTTGATTTGAAAGTTACATATATGCCTTCAGAAAAAATTAAAGAGCAATGGAAAACAATATACAAAGATACTAAATCTGAACTTTCATTCTTAAAAAGTAAAGCTATAAATATAACATTTGATAAAAAAGCAATGAAACATCTATTGGAAGCGTTATCTTATCTCAAATTAATGATATTGCAAAAAGCGATACCGGGGCTCAACAAGTATTAAACGATTACCAAGATAAAATAAGAAATATTTTTGAAAATATTAAAAAAGATAAAAAAGGATTAATAAAATGGCTTTATGAAAATCAAGGCAAGATGCGATTCGGAGCAGAAAATAGATGATTTGTGGTTTTATATGATAATAATATAATAATTATGCTGAATCGTGGAAACTAAAGCGAAATATAACTTTGTTGTCTCCAGCAATAAATGATTTTATAAACAATTTTAAACTTATTCCTATTGAATTTAAATTTAAAGGAAAAAATTACAAAACTAATTCAAACATAATTTTCATAAGTAATTAAAAAGCTTTGTGTGGATGCTACATAATACCGCAAATTTTTTATCAAATATGGACTTTTTATAATATTCACTATCTTCTCTATGTAGTAGAGTTTGATTGCTGTTGAGATTAGGATTTACTTTTTTTAAAGCTTTCTTTATCATATTCAACAGAAATCATGTCCTTAGCTTTTTGCCCAATACATTGATGAATTACTGTTTCCAAATTCAATAAAGATTTTCGGAAAGGTCAAAAGTGTTTAAGAATCCTATAGCAGGATACGTGTACCAAGGTATTTTATTGGCATAACTATCTATATAATCCCATTTTTATAGCGCTATATTGAGAATAATCACAAACCAATATTTTGAATTATTTAACTATTTTTTAACTCGTATAGGAATAAATTTTCCCTATTATCTTTCTAATCACCATATTCTCCTTGGATTAATTGTATTTAGTTTCATAAAAAAAATTCTTCTAGAATAACAATTAACAATATCAGATATAAAGTCAACAATCATATAACTAATTAGTGTTGCTATAGCAGCACCTTGAATTCCATATTTTGTAATCAATAGTAAATTTAAAAATATATTTGAAATCATGCCATAAAAAGTTCTCCAAAATGCTAGTAACTGTAAATTTTCATTTATAAACCAATTCCCACTAACAACTCCTAAAAAAACAAATACACTTGCCCAAATATGTATCATCAATACACTTGCTGCTTGATTATATTGTTCTCCATAAAGCATATTTACTATCATATCAGATAAAAAAGTTATTGGTAGCGCTATTGCAATGGCTATCCATACAACAAGGTCAAAAAGCTTTTGAAGTCTATCATAATAAAGCTCTTCACTTTGTCTTTTTGCATTTACTATTGCAGGAAATAGACTTGATGCAACTACAGTAGGTATAAAATACCAAATCTCACTTAACCTAGTTGCCGCAGCATACTGTCCAACAGCCTCACTTCCTAGCATCTCTTGAATCATAACCTGATCTATTTTCATATATATAGATACCACAACTCCACTTAGGATAAGTGGCCAGCTATCTTTTAAAAGAGATATAGCGATAGTTTTATTAAATATTATTTTTTTAATCTCAGAAGTTGAATATTTTATAAAAAAAGAAATAAGCCCCAAAGCCAAAACTATACTATCAAATAAAATAACCCATGCAAAAGCTACAAGCGGAGCGTTAATCAAAATAAGTATAATCTTTACTATGCTACTTATAAAAAGAGAGATAATATTAGAAAACACTACATATTTTGATAGAACCTTTGATTGAAAATACATATCTACTACATTAAATGATTGAAATATAGTAGCACTAGCTATGATAAATACTAATAAATTTGTATACCTATCATTTGAAGTAAAATAAGTAGCAACAGCTAAAATCAATAGTGTCAAAATAGCACCCATGAGCTTAAGATAAAAAGCAGTACCTATTAGTTCATTTGCTCTACTTTCATCTTTTACCAACTCCCTTACTACTATACCATCAAGTCCGAGCGTAGCAATGGCAGCAAAAAGTCCTACAAGGCTTTGAGCATATGAAAAAAGTCCGAATCTCTCAGGCCCTAAATATCTAGTCACCCAAATTCCTACAAAAAGTCCAACAAACATACGGAGCATTTTTTCAAAAAAGAGCCATGAGGTATTTTTAAAATACTTCATGAAGCCTTGATGATTTTTTAATGATATTATTTTATCTATCATTTATTTTCACATACCATTCATAAAGCGTCTTTATTCCATCTTCAAGCTCTACTTTATGTTTCCAACCAAGAGAGTGGAGCTTAGATGGGTCCGTTAGTTTTAGCATCGTTCCATCAGGCTTGTTATCATTAAAATATAGCTCACCTTTAAAGCCAATTATATTTTTAACCAAATTTGCTAGCTCTTTTATCGAGACGTCTTTACCTGTGCCTATATTTATATGCGTATTTCTTATCTCTTTGCTATTTTTGTCATAAGTATCTTTAAAGTCTCTATTTTCCAGTAAAAATATGCAAGCATCGACCATATCTTCTGAATATAGAAACTCTCGTCTAGGCTTTCCTGTGCCCCAAATTTCTACTCCGTCTTTTGAAATGCCAAATTTACTAAGATAAGCCATAGCTTCATTTAGATCTTTTGCTTTTAGATCTTTTATCACTTTGTCAAATTTTTCTTCACTTAAAAGCTTTGCAAGGTGTATCTTTCTTATAAGTGCTGGCAATACATGTGAAGTTTCTAGATCAAAGTTATCATTTGGACCATACAAATTTGTAGGCATTACAGATATGAAATTTGTGCCGTACTGTAAATTATAGCTCTCACACATCTTCATCCCGGCTATTTTAGCGATCGCATATGGCTCATTTGTGTATTCAAGTGGAGATGTCAAAAGCACATCTTCGCTCATTGGCTGTGGGGCATTTTTAGGATATATGCAAGTGCTTCCCAAAAATAATAGTTTTTTTACCTTATGCAGATAACTTTGATGGATCACATTATTTTGAATTTGCAAATTTTCATAGATAAAGTCGGCTCTATAGGTACTATTTGCCACTATTCCACCAACCTTTGCAGCAGCTAGCACCACATACTCGGGCTTTTCTTTTTCAAAAAACTCACAAACCGCCTTTTGATCCATTAGATCAAGCTCGCTATGAGTCCTTGTGATTATATTTTCATAGCCCTTTGATCGTAAATTTTTCACTATAGCAGAGCCTACCAGACCCTTGTGCCCTGCTACATAAATTTTGCTATTTTTATCCATTTTTTACTCAAAATAGCTCATTGTCTCATATCCACCATCTTTTAGATAGACATCTTTTGTCATGAGCTTTAAGTCCGACTTCATCATATCGTTTACTAGATCTTGAAGGTTAAATTCTCTCTTCCAGCCTAGTTTTTTCTCTGCTTTACTAGGATCTCCAAGCAGCAAATCAACCTCCGTTGGTCTAAAATATCTTGGATCCACACAAACTACAGTTTGTCCGATAGTTAAATGCGATATATCTAAATTTAATTCTTTTGCTTTTTCAAAATTTAGTGAGTCCACGACTCCTATCTCATCTACGCCAGACCCTTCAAATCTCAAATTTATACCAGCATAGGCAAATGCAAATTTTACAAAATCTCTAACCGCTGTTGTTTGGCCAGTTGCTATCACCCAGTCTTCTGGCTCTGGAGCTTGCAGTATCATCCACATCATCTTCACATAGTCTTTTGCATGGCCCCAGTCTCTTTTGGCGTCTAAATTTCCAAGATAAAGCTTGTCTTGAAGCCCAAGCGCTATCTTACTAGCTGCCCTTGTGATCTTTCTAGTTACAAATGTCTCGCCTCTAACTGGCGATTCATGGTTAAACAATATGCCATTACAAGCAAAAATGCTATAAGCCTCTCTATAATTAACCGTTATCCAGTACGCATACATCTTTGCGACCGCATAAGGACTTCTTGGATAAAATGGAGTCGTTTCGCTTTGCGGCGTCTCTTGTACTTTTCCGTAAAGCTCAGATGTAGAGGCTTGATAAATTTTAGTCTTTTTCTCAAGTCCTAATATCCTTATAGCTTCAAGCAATCTAAGAGTGCCTGTGCCATCAGCATTTGCGACATATTCTGGAGTTTCAAAGCTAACATGCACGTGACTCATGGCAGCTAGGTTATAAATTTCATCTGGCTGTACTTCTTGAATGATCCTTGTTAAATTCATAGAGTCCGTCATATCACCATAATGTAAGAAAAAATTTCTATTATCAACGTGTGGATCTTGATAGAGATGATCTATTCTATCTGTATTAAAAAGGCTCGTTCGTCTTTTTACGCCATGGACTATATAGCCTTTTTTTAGTAAAAATTCCGCCAGATACGATCCATCTTGACCAGTTATACCAGTTATTAATGCTACTTTTTTATCCATAAATCACCTTTTAAAATCATCATCTAGGCGAATTATATCATCTTCGCCTGTATATTCTCCGACCTGAGCTTCTATCAAAACCACAGGAATTTTTCCTTCATTAGACAGCCTATGAATTTCACCCATTTTTATATAGATAGACTCATTAGGACAAACAAGCCTAGTTGTCTCACCGATCGTCACAGTGGCACTTCCTGATAGTACTATCCAGTGCTCATTTCTATGAAAATGCTTTTGCAAGGATAGCCTTTTGCCAGGTTTTACCTCTATTATCTTTATCTTATAACCATCTTGATTTTCAAGGACAGTGTAGTTTCCCCAAGGCCTATTTGTCGTAACATGAGCATTACAAAGCTCAGAGCTCTCCTCTTTTAAAATTTCCACCACATTTTTTACTTTTTGGCTAGAAGATTTTTTAGATATTAAAAGAGCATCTTTTGTATCAACAACAGTTAGATCATTGACATCTATTAAAGCTATTTTTTTGCCACTAGATAGGACTAGATTATTGTGAGAATTTATCTGCACCAGATCACTATTTATTGTGTTTCCATTGATATCTTTTTGTAGCTGCTCATCCAAACTATCAAAACTTCCAAGATCACTCCAAGGAGCATCTAGTACTACCATTTTTACGATATCAGACTTTTCCATCACAGCATAATCTATGCTATTTTGCGGAATATTTTGCATATCGGTAGTATCTATTTTAATATCAAATTCATCTTTTTTTGCGTTATCAAAAGCTACTTTGCATACTTCAAGTATCTCAGGAGCAAAAATTTTCATCTGATCCAAGAAAACGCCTGCCTTAAAGACAAACATGCCTGAATTCCAGTAGAAATTTTGATCTTTTAGAAATTTCACCGCTCTTTCATAGTCTGGCTTTTCATAAAAGGCCTTTACATCGCCATTATAGCTCTCTATATATCCAAATCCTGTCTCAGGTGACCTTGGCTTTATACCAAAAGTAACTAAGAAATTTTGCTCTGCCAGCTCCTTTGCAGCTTTTACGCTTGTGTGATATGCTTTAATGTCCTTTATCAAATGATCTGAAGGGGTTACTAAAACAATCTCATTTGGATCAAGTGCAAGGCAAGCTAATGTGATCGCTGGCGCAGTATTTCTACCAACTGGCTCGAGCAGATATTTAAAATTTGTGATATTTAAATTCTCTATCTGATCCATCGCCAAGTAGTAGTGATCGATATTTGTAATCACAAATGTATTGTCACAAATTTCACTATTTCGTAGTGCAGTTAGCTGAAAAAGTGACCTATCGTCAAATAATTTAATAAATTGTTTTGGCATCAAAGTCCTGCTAATAGGCCACAACCTCGTACCAGAACCACCACATAATAATATATTTATCATAAATTTTATCTACTTTAAAATGAGCTTAAAAATCTTATATAATTAAAGCTAAAAAAGACTAAGAACTTACTAAAACCATATAAAATATAAGTTTTGATAGCTTTTAAACTATCAAAACACCTCTCTTATCTTATGCGTTAGCTCTAGGCTCGCTTCTATCTCAGCTCTTTTTGCCATTACGCTCTCTATATTGACACCAACATTTATGCCAAGCTTTTTAGCAAATTCATAAAGCTCTGCAAAATTTTCAAGGCAAATTTGTGATGCCGTGGCTAAAAAATCATCACTCTGAAGCATCCTTTTTTCGCTCTTTTCATCAACACTTATGCCAAGCCACTTGATAAAATCTAGTGTTTTTGGCGTGCCACAAGTTGTAAAGGTCAAAATAATAGGCAAATTTAACCCACTTTTTGCCACGCTTGTTATTAAATTTTTAGCCAAATTTATATCAAAAACCGCCTGTGAGATGAAAAATTTCGCCCCCATTTTGGCCTTTTGGCTCATCCTCTGCTCTTCATCGCCCTTTTTAGCGTGCCTCTCAGCTATGCAAACACCGCCCACTACAAGCTCTTTAAACTCGTCTCTAGCGATCTCATAAGCACGCTCTAATCTCATTTTAGGTTCTACTTTACTAGAAGCAATGCCAACAAAGACACTTATATCGCTGCTACTTTTGGCTAAATTTGCTCTAAATTCGCTCTCATTATATTTATTCGTGACTCTATAAAAGATACTTGGCGTCTTTAAATTTAGATATTTTGAGTAGTAAATTTCAGGGCTTAATGTATCGCTAAATTCAAAAGTTCGCTCGCTTTTTATACGGCTACTTTCATCTTGGATCTCGTAAAGCACCAAGCCATCAGCCTGTACATCCGTGATCCTCTTGTCCCATTTTTCAGCAATCTCTTTAAGCTTTGCCTCGTCAAATTCAGCCTTTGGAGGCGTTAGGCCATAAAGCACTATGCCACTTTCATTGTTTATGATCTTATCTTTTAACATTTTCTAACTTTTTTTGAAATTTAAACGGAGTTTAGCGCCTAGGCTTGCTAGACGCTAAATTTTGTATTATAGACCTCTTACAATCTTGACAGCTTCTACCATGTTTTTAAGGCTTGGCTCGACCTCTTCCCATTTTCTAGTTTTTAGGCCACAATCTGGATTGATCCAGAGCTGCTCTTTTGGCAAGACCTCAAGCAGAGCTTTGATCTGAGCGACGATCTCTTCGACACTTGGCACGCGTGGGCTGTGGATGTCGTAAACGCCAGGTCCGACCTCTTGTTTGTAGCCAACGGCTTTGAAAATTTTAAGTAGCTCGTTGCCACTTCTTGCTGTCTCGATACTGATAACATCAGCGTCCATAGCCTCGATGGTCTTGATGATGTCGTTAAATTCAGAGTAGCACATATGCGTGTGGATCTGGGTTTTTGCTTCAGCTGAGCTTACTGAAAGCTTGAAGCAATCAACCGCAAATTTCTCATAAGCTGGGATATTTTCAGCTCTTAGCGGATAGCCCTCTTTAAACGCTGCCTCATCGACTTGGATCACTCTAATGCCCGCATTTTGAAGGTCTGCGATCTCGTCATAGATACAAAGTGCAAGCTGTTTTGCCACCTCGCTTCTTGGCAGATCGTCACGCACAAAGCTCCAGTTTAGCATAGTCACAGGACCTGTTAGCATGCCCTTCATTACGTGTTTTGTGATACTTTGAGCGTATTTCATCCACTTAACAGTCATAGGCTCTGGGCGGCTTACATCACCAAAGAGAAGTGGTGGCTTGACGCAGCGGCTGCCGTAGCTTTGTACCCAACCATTTTGGCTAAATGCATATCCGCTGATCTGCTCGCCAAAGTACTCAACCATGTCGTTTCTCTCTGGTTCGCCATGTACTAGCACGTCTAGGCCGATATCTTCTTGGAATTTCACGCAGTGATCGATATATTTTTTGATGCCAGCTTCATAAGCAGCCGCGTCGATCTCACCTTTTTTGAAATTTTGGCGAAGTACGCGAAGATCAACCGTTTGAGGGAAGCTACCTATCGTTGTTGTTGGCAAGATGCCGTATTTTAATGTTTCGCGTTGAATTTTGATGCGATCTTCAAATTTCTCGTCACGCTCAAATTTGCTTAAATTTTTAATGCGTTTTTGAACGCTTTCAGAGTGGATGAGCTTTGAAGTAGCACGAGTTTTAACAGCGTTTTTGTTCTCTTCGTAAATTTTAGCCTCAGCCTCATTTAGCTTCTCGCCGTTTGCTAGTTTTGTGATGATCTTGATCTCATCAAGCTTCTCAACTGCAAAGCTTAACCAGCTTTTGATCTCAGGGTTTAAATTTTCTTCATATTTTAGAGTGTATGGCACGTGTAGAAGTGAGCACGAAGTGCCGATGTAAAAGTCTTTGCCGCCTATTTTTTCTGCAATTTCACCTACAAGTTTTACCTTCTCATCGATGTTGCTTTTCCAGATATTTCTGCCGTCTATAACGCCAGCAAATAGCGTTAAATGGCTGTTTTTGATAGCCTCAAGGACTTCGAAATTTCTCTTGCCGTGGATGAAGTCAAGCGCGATGCCGTAAATTTTAGTTTTAGCCACTTCGCTAACTGCTTTGATCGCATGCTCAAAATATGTCGCAAACACGATTTTAATGTTGTTTGCAACGCCTGTTAGCTCGTTATAAACCTTTGTGATAAGTGGCAAAAGGTCGCTTTCATTTTTGTCAGTTACAAAGATCGGCTCATCAAACTGCACTAAAATTTCATCATCAAGCTTAGAAATTTGCTCAAGTAGCTTTTTGTACTCGCCTACAAGCGCATCAAGGTGCTTAAATGGGCAGCTACCGTCAGTCGTCTTTGAAAGAGCCAAAAATGTGATAGGGCCGATCAAATTTATCTTGCCTTTTACGCCGTTAGCCTTCGCCTCTTTGTATTCATTTAAAATTTTGTCCGCTTTTAGGCTAAATTTACTCTCACTGCTAAGCTCAGGCACAATGTAGTGGTAGTTTGTATTAAACCACTTTGTCATCTCCATCGCAACGCCATTTTTGTTACCTCTTGAGCAAGCAAAATACTGCTCCGAGCCGCTTAAATTTGCAAATCTTGGAGGTGTAGCACCAAAAGCGATGATGTTATCAAGCATTAGGTCATAAAATGAAAAATCATTAACGCTAATAGCCGAAATGCCAGCATCTTGTTGATATTTCCAGTGTCTTTGGCGAAGTGTCTTTGCAGTCTCTTGTAAATTCTCTTCACTAAAACCCTCTTTGCCAGCCCAAAAGCCCTCTAATGCGCGCTTTAACTCTCTTTTTTCTCCGATTCTTGGAAAACCTAAAACATAACTTTTTATCATTTTTATCCTTTTTAAATTTCTTTTTAATTAAACATGTGCAAAGCACAGCAACTTTGAACGTGCAGTGGGGTAGGGGG